>JAGQQB010000279.1 GCA_020426425.1 Planctomycetaceae bacterium
GAGGCAAGTCAGGCAGGGCCCCGTTCCGGTTGTGGCATCTGTTCCGTCAACTCGACCGCATTCCCGGCGACTGGAGGATGCGGCTCTCCAGCATCGAGGCGAACGAGGTCGACGACGATTTCATCAACGCCGCCGCCGACTGTGAACACCTCTGCCCACAATTTCATCCCGCACTACAAAGCGGGTCCGATGGCGTGCTCACCCGCATGCGGCGTCGTTACCGAACAGGTCGCTTCCTGGAGAAGCTCGACCGCATTCGCGCGGTGATGCCCAATGTCGCCTTCACCACCGATATGATTGTCGGCTTTCCCGGCGAGACTGAAGCCGAATTCGAGGAAACGATGGAAACCTGTCGTCAGGCCCGGTTTATGAAGATGCACATCTTCCCTTTCAGCCCTCGCAAGAACACACCGGCGGCGGCCATGGAGGAGCAAGTCTCCCCGGAAGTTCGCCGCGAACGGTGCCGGCGGCTCGCCGAACTGGAGAAATCGCTCGCGATTGAGTATTATCGGCGGTTAGTTGGGTCTCGTCTTGAAGTTCTCGTCGAGCGAGCCTGCGACGATCGTCCCGGTTGGGTCCGGGGGACAGATCGCACCTATGCCCCGGTAGAACTACCGGGTGGACCCGGGGATGTTGGTCAACTCGTCAGCGCGGTCGCGGTTGAGGCAACGCCCGAAACATTGCGGGGTGAACGATGGCAGGCCTGACTTCGTTTCAGTCAAGTTTTCTGGAACTCTCGGAAGAGCAGGGGGTGACTGTTGCCCTACTTACGAAGCCCCAGTTAACTGAAGACGAGAACCTCGAAAAGTTCGATGAGGATCTCAACACGCTGGTGGAAACGCTTCAGGTGCGACGGTTGGTCATCAACCTGGAGCGGCTCAACTACTTCACCAGTTCGGCGCTCGGTCGGCTGATCGCCTTGCATCGCCGCATACAACGAGCCGGCGGACGACTCGTGCTCTGCAGTGCCGGCGATGACATCCGCCAGATCTTTCAGACCGCCCGGCTGTGGGACTATTTCCACATGGCCAATTCGGTGAGCGAAGCGGTCTCCATGCTGACGCAGCCCCAGGAGTGAGCCGGTCCCGCGTGTCGAATCGGCAACTTTTCCAGGGGGAACCGCCCCCCATCGTTGACACCCAGCCCCCCCTCGGTACACTCCGTCCCACACCGCCTCTATAGCTCAATTGGCAGAGCAACTGACTCTTAATCAGTAGGTTCTAGGTTCGATTCCTAGTGGAGGCAGTCGGCGAGCCTTTCGCAGCGACGAGTTGCGGAAGGCTTTTTCGATTACTGGGGCAGTCTCAACCGATGGGGCAAGCTTCGGCCGCCTATCCTGGCCAACTGAACTGCCAGTGACGCTGAATCACGGACAGGAACGTCCGTGCCACCGCCATATGGTTGCTCGGCTACTGATGAGCCGAGTGTTCGTCGTGCCCTGGCTGATGCGGTTCCCCGTTCGTCGCGCTGGGGCTGCGGTGGGCGAGCAGGGCTTGGGCGGCGTGGTAGCGGGATTGGACACCGGGCTGGGGGATCAAGCCGCCGCCGATGATGAGCGTCACCATGACCAGGATCGTAATCCGTTCCGTGGTGCGGCAACTCATGGAAATCGCGGCCGTATGGCGTGTGCCGGTGAAAACGCGGAAGTAGGTCTTCACCACGCTGATGCCGTTGAGCGCCCCAGCAATCACCACCGCCAGTCCCACCAGTGGATAGACCGCGACCGCCCCTTCCACGAGGAGTTCGGTGCCGATGAATCCGACCGTACCAGGGAAGCCAATCGAAGCCAGCCCGGTGAGCAAGAACATGCTCGCCAGAAAGGGAATGTGCTCGTACAGGCCATGAAAGTTGCCCAGCGAGAGGCGGCCTGTGCGGGCTTCTACGCTGCGGAGTGCCAAACCAAAGCCGAGCAGAGAAATGCCGATCGACAGCCAGACGCACAGCGCGCCGGCTAGGCCAATCGGCGTGGCCATTTCCAGACCCACGAGCACCAGGGACGAGTGACTGAGGAACAGATAGCAGAAGTACCGCCGCGAGTCGCGCTGCACCAGGGCCATGCCTGCGGCATACACCGCCGTCACCAGCGAGAGCACCGCGATGCTTTGCAGCGCCCAGGCCGGCGCGATCGGGAACACCAGCCGCATCACAGCGTAAGCGCCGGTCATGGGAGTCACGAACAGCAGGGCGGTGCCGAAGGTCGCCTTCTCGAATAGGTCGGTCATCCAGCAGTGCAGGGGACAGATGCCGCTGCGAATCAACGCGCCGGCCGTGAGCAGAAAACCAGCCCAGAGGGGAGGATTTGCGGCGTTCGCCTCGCGTCCCACGAGCCACTGCCCAACACACATCAGCGCGACAGACAGTCCCATATGCGTGACATACACCCGGGTGTTCTGCTTACGTTGCCGCAACTCCAAATACGGTGGGATCAGCGCGACCGTCAGCAGGCCAATGATCACCCATTGATGCCGACAGGCCAGCGTTGCCAACAGCACAGATTCGGAGAACAGCGTCCAATGGAACGAGAAGCGATTCATCTTCGTTCGCAGGGTGGTCATGATCGTTGTCAGGTACAACAGCGCCGCCAGCGGAAGCAGGGGCGCGCTGAGTTCGTCGATCACGAACACATCCCGATGGAAGATCAGTCGGATCACATCCCAGTGATCATGCGCTTCGAACGTCGCGAGCGTGTTGAAGTCGACCCATTCGCCCACCGCGCAGAACAGCGTCGCCCCACTAAGCCAGATACTCACGCTGCGTGCCAGATCACGATTCGCCAGTCGTGCCACGACAAGTGCGCCGATCAGCGGCAGCAGCACCGAAAACTCAAGCCAGGGGAGATGCATTTCAGGAATCACAGCACGTCCTCCAGCGAATCCCCGTAGGGCGAGAGTCGATCGGACTCCCGTGAGTCCCCTCCAGACAAAAAGTTCGTCCAAGCGCGCTCGAAGGAATCGAACAGTCGAAACAAACTGAGGAAGGGACGCACAATCCAGTCATCGAGAATCGCATCAAGATGTCCCCGATGCAGTGCGAACAGATACAGCCGGAGTTGCCATGGCGCGACTCCCACCGATGTCTGCACGCTGTCCCCTGTAAGATGCGCGCCAACGGCGTCTTCCAGCATTTGATGATCTTTGAGCACCGATGGCGCCCGCAACAACTGCAATGTCCGCAGACAGGCATGACCGATCATGTGGATCAGCGCGATGTATCGCAGTCCCAGCCCGATCTCCACAGTGATAATGCCGACCTGCGTCAGCGAGGCGAACGCGAGTCCGTTCTTGACGTCACTCTGCACCCGAGATGCCAACGCACCAAACACCGCAGAGGCCAGACCGAGCCCAATCACTAGCACCCTGAGCGGCAACGAAACCGCCAGCAGCGGACTGACGCGGAGCAGCAGATACGTTCCCAGATGGACGGAAAGAGCTCCGTAGAAGACCGCACTGGAAGGGGTCGGCCCTTCCATCGCCCGGGGCAGCCAACCAGAGAAGGGGACCATGCCAGACTTGCCGGCTGCAGCCAGCAAGAGCAATGCACCAACGGCAAACGCCGGTCCCGGCGCGATCGATGCGATTCCTTCGGGCCAGGGTCTGGTTCCCATCAGACGAGTGAAGTCGCCTTCGCCGGTCAGGTGATGCATGGTGATCGCCGCCACCAGAAACGCGGCATCGGCAATGCGGTAAATCGTCCAGACGCGATGCCCATTCCGCACCGGCCCAGGACGTTCATGGAAATACGCCACCAGCAAGGCGGAGGAGAGTCCCACCAGTTCCCAGCCGAAGAACAACGTTTCAATCGTCCCCGCCAGTGAGGAGACCACCATCCCCAGCAGGAACAGGGCATACAGCAAGAAGAAGCGTCGGTAGCCACGATCACGATGCAGATACACATTCGCAAACGCTCCCACCGTCCCGCAGAGTACGAAGGAGAGAACCACGAACGGGACCGACAGGCGGTCGAACACAAACTTCAGATGGAAGTGGTAGTGCGCAGCTTCAATCGAGACCCAGTTGCCAAACTCGATCGGCACATAACGCGAGCCGGTCACCAGCATCAGGACTAGGATGGCCGATGCCGCGACCAGTCCCAGGATGACGCCGGTCTTGGTCAGGCCGGACTGCATCGACTCGGTCAGTTTCGCCCCACAAAGCAGCAGCATCCCCAGTACTCCCAGCAACACCGCTGGACTGGCGACAACAATGATGCCCAAGAGCTTCAGCACGAGTTCCATTGTCATGACCGCACCTCGGCTTCCCGGATACTGGCGCAGGGGCGATGCTCGCGCGATCCTTGATACCAGTCGAGCGATGAGTCGGTCTCGGGTAGGTCAGAACTCCGTGGCCGATAGGGGCGGAATTCCCCCTGCTCAAAGGCATGGAGTTCCGACGTTTCCGGATCGAGCACGGCCAGATGCACCCAGGCGCCCTCGATCAGTCTCCGGATGACGTCGTTCCGATCCATGATCGACCGCATGATCTGCGGCGTCGTCTCGATTACGAACGTGATCCGCATCGGCTCGTGAATCTCGCACACTTGTTGATACACGCCGGTTCTCAGATCGCTCGACGAACCTTCCATCACGCCCAGCAGCGCGGCCACGTTGTGCGGCAGCTTCGAACCGGCCCCATAGTTCACGTTGTCGACCGTCGAAAAGAAGAACGAGAGGTTAATGCCCGCACAAACGGGTACCGCCGCGCCGAGAATTCGCCCCAGAATCGATCCCTGATCATCATCCTGTCGAGAATCGTAAGAGGTCAGGAACGCGCGACGATCCAGAAACAACCCCCGCGACCAGCGCCGATGACCGACGAAACAGAGTGCGTTGGTGGCATGATCGTACTCAGGCCGGACCTGAGAAATATCGTGGGCCCGCGCCTCGACATGTCGCAATGCATCCTTCTGCGTGATGCTCAGCGGAGCATTGACGAAGCGCCGACAGCGCTCATGGGCATTCCGGGCCCGAGCTTCGACAATCGCCGCCCGGGCACGTTCAAAGTCGGCGCGATG
>JAGQQB010000280.1 GCA_020426425.1 Planctomycetaceae bacterium
CGGCTCCGCTTGGGCTGCGTGACGCCCTGCTGGAAATGATTCGTGGTGAAACACAACGGGCGAAGGCGGGACAGAAGGCACGCATTCTGGCGAAGGTGAATGCGCTCGTTGATCCGTTACTGATCGACGCGTTGTACGAAGCGTCGCAGGCGGGCGTACAGATTCGGCTCAACATTCGCGGGATTTGTTGCCTGCGACCCGGTGTTCCCGGACTGAGCGAGAACATCAGTGTTGTGAGCATTGTTGATCGCTTTCTGGAACACGCCCGGATACTGTACTTCCATCAGGGGGGGAGCGGACGCGTCTTCATTTCCAGTGCCGATTGGATGCAGCGTAATCTGGATCAACGACAGGAACTCCTGGTACCGGTCGACGACCCTGCCGCGCGGCGGCGTCTGATGCAGATCCTCGACACCTGCTTCGCTGACAATGTTGCCTCCAGCAAGCTGTTGCCCGATGGCCAGTACGAACGGATCAAGTCCGGCGGCAACCCGCCGTTGAGGTCACAAGAAGAACTCTACCGCACCGCCCGACTCGCCGTGAAATCGGACCAGCGTCGTCAACGCACCCGCTTCGAACCCCATCGTCCGGGGTAGGGTTGTTGACTGTTGGCAATTCGGAAGTCCCGTCCCACCCGATCTACTCGCCACTACTCTCTATGCCGCCCATCGTTTTGGCCAGTCGGAATCGCAAGAAGAGCGCGGAGATTCAGGCGCTGCTGGGGCCGCATGCGGTACAGGTGTTGTCGGTCGCGGACTTTCCACAAGCGACCGAAGTGGACGAAGACGGCGACACGTTCGCCGCCAATGCCGCCAAGAAGGCGAGTCAGATCGCGTTGCAGGTGGGACACTGGACGATTGGCGAAGATAGTGGTTTGCGCGTCGACGCACTCGGCGGAGCGCCAGGAGTCTATTCGGCTCGGTACAGTGGTCCTGATGCCACTGATGAACGCAACAACGCCAAGTTGATCGGGGAACTGGGCAACCGACCGGCTGCAGAGCGCGGGGCTGAGTACGTCTGCCATGTTGCTGTGGCGAATCCTCAGGGGAAAGTGGTGCTCAGTGTAGAGGCGACCTGTCGTGGACGGATCACCACCCTGCCTCGGGGGACGAACGGCTTTGGTTATGATCCTTATTTCGAGATCCCCGAATATCATCACACATTTGGCGAACTGAGTCCGCTGGTGAAACAAGTGCTCAGTCATCGGGCACGGGCTTTTCGTCGGCTCATTCCGCAATTGGTGCAACTGCTGCATGATTCAGGATCTGCCGAGTTGTGATGGATGCACGCGAAGGATTGCGTCGCCGCTCCTCGAATTTCCCTTCATTCTTTTCTCCCCGCTGACCAAGACAGACCGTATGCCCACTCCTAAGCTTCATCTGGAAGGTCCGAAGAAGGCGAAGATCTGTGTGGCTCTTGCTCATGGCGCCGGGGAAGGTTGGGATTCGCGGTTTCTCGACTACTTCGCCAACGGTCTGGCGGACTTGGGGTATCGGGTCGCACGATTTGAATTTCCGTACATGGCTGAACGGGCAACGACCGGCCGCCGCCGTCCGCCAGATCGTGAAGAAGTGCTGCGTGCCTGCTGGCTGGAGGTGATCCAGTCGTTGCCATCGGAACATATCGTCATTGGCGGCAAATCGATGGGGGGCCGCATCGCGAGTCTGATCGCCGACGAGTCGCAGGCCGAATCGCCAGTCGGGGGACTCGTTTGCCTGGGATACCCATTTCATCCTTCGGGCAAGCCGGAGAAGCTGCGGGTCGAGCATTTGGCTGAATTGCAGACGCCCACCCTCATCGTACAGGGGGAGATCGATCCCTTTGGCTCACGTGACGAGGTATTGTCTTACAACTTGTCCGACGCGATTGAGCTGCACTGGGTGCCCGATGGCGATCACAGTTACAAGACGCGGCGGGGCAGCGATCGTTCTCAGGATCAGAACTTCAAGAATGCGCTGCGCGCAATCGACAAGTTCATTCAGCCGCTGTGGCCGGAACTAATGCGCTGAGTACGTCTGGTCCTGGTCAATGCCTTCGAAGGCGGCAGCGAATGCCCGGCATGCGCGCCCTGGAAACGACCCGCATCTGGCCTTAGCTTGGGTGTGTCTTTGTAAGTGGTGTTGGTTGTTTGTGTTGCGCTGATGCGAGTGGGTTCGGCTGATTCGGCACGCCACTTGCCATTCCCTCCTTCGAGTCCGCTGGACTCTTAAGAGTGTCTTGATGGCTGGGGGTGTGGCCGGGTTGGTCCTCGTTGGATCATCCCGGGCGAGCGCCCACGCCCCCAGCCATTGAAATCACCCCTTGGCAAATGCAAAACGGCTCCGAGGCAGTAATGCTTCGGGGCCGTTTTGTATCTGCTCGGTGTCGTGATCTGTGATCGGTTCGGGCGACTGCGCCACAGGGTCTCGGTTTCGGTACGACGTGGAGAATCGTGCGACCCAGGGGCCGCGCATTGGCTCAGCGACCAACGGGAGCGACACGGCGAGAACAATTCCCCCTTTCACTGGTGACGTTCCACGTCGACCGGGTCCATGGTGATGCCCTGGCTAAGAAATCGCTTCGAAGATCGGCTCAGTGTGTTCGACTCCGACGAGTTTCTGATCGAGCCCGCTGTAGAAGTAGGACAGGCGATTGGGGTCGAGCCCCATTTGATTCAGGATCGTGGCGTGTAGTCGGCGAACGTGCATCTTGTTTTCGATCGCGCGTGATCCGAGCTCGTCGGTCGCTCCAACGCTGACGCCTCCTTTGATGCCCCCACCGGCCATCCACATTGTGAAGCCGTAGGAGTTGTGATCGCGACCGGTCCCCTTCTCGTATTCGGCAGTTGGCTGACGTCCAAATTCGCCGCCCCACACCACGAGTGTTTTGTCGAGCAGTCCGCGCTGCTTGAGGTCAGTCAGCAGACCAGCGACCGCTTTGTCGGTCTCGGCCGCATGCAGATTATGATTGTGTTCCAGATCGCCGTGTGCGTCCCAGTTCGCATCGTTATGGTTGCCGCCAGAGTAGATCTGAATGTTGCGGACGCCACGCTCCACGAGACGCCGAGCGAGCAAGCACTGCCGACCAAATGGTGCTGCGACCGGATCGTCGAGTCCGTAAAGTTGCTGCGTCGCTTCGGTCTCCTGTGTCAGATCAACCGCCTCGGGCGCATGTTGCTGCATCTTGTATGCGAGCTCGTAACTGGCGATGCGAGCGGCGAGATCACTGTTGTCGGAACGTTGTTGCAGATGGGCTTCGTTGTACTCGCGCAGACTGTTGAGCAGTTGCCGCTGCGCCTCCATCGTCATCCCGGCTGGTGGCTTCAGGTCAAGAATCGGCTCGCCCTGTGACCGCATCACAGTCGCCTGGTACGACGCAGGCATGAAGCCGCTTGACCAGTTCTTCGCTCCGGAGATCGGCCCACCACGCGGATCAAGCATGACGACGAAGCCGGGCAGGTTCTCATTCTCGGAACCCAGACCGTAGTTGATCCATGAACCCAGACAGGGGAATCCGCTTAATACGCGTCCCGAGTTCATCATCAGCAGGGCCGAACCATGGATCGGGCTTTCGGCGGTCATTGAATGCAGGAAAGCGATGTCATCGACATGCTGCGCGGTGTGTGGGAAGAGGTCGCTGACCCACTTGCCGCACTCACCGTATTGCTGGAACTTCCAGCGCGGCTCGACGATCCGTCCCTGGTTGCGATGCCCGCCGCGGCCAAACGTCTTGACTTCGACGACCTGATTGTCGCGGCCGATCATCTCCGGCTTGTAGTCGAACGTGTCCATGTGGCTGGGGCCGCCGTACATGAACAGGAAGATGCAGGCGGTCGCCGCTGGCTCGAAATGCGGATCTTTGGGAGCGAGCGGATTCACGAACGGCGTGGCCCCATCGGCGGCCAGCGTCTGCCCGTTAAAGAATTGATCATCGAGCATCGTCGCCAGCGCGGTGCCGGTAAATCCAGCCCCCGCCTGCCAGAGGAAGTCACGGCGCGTCCGCCCACAGAAGTTGCGTTTCATGAGAATCGTCAGTCAATCAGGCCATCCACAACACGCAGTACACCAACATGGTGCAGCGCTGCGGAACCGTCCATCTGAATTGTCCCGCGCTCTGACGCAAAGCTCAAGGCCGATCATTCATCCGCGACGCCAGATTCCGCAAGCCCAGCGGGGTAAGAAATTCGGTAGACCAATCGGGGCTATCAGGCACTGCCTTGCTGCAGACAGTTGGGGATCGCCAATGACAGGGGAGAACGACAGGGGAATCAGCATCGAACATCAGGCCCGCAGCAGACGCTCGTATTGTGAGGGGACAGACCTGATCGGCTGGGCAATCGTGGCCGCGAATTCTATGATGTGCCTAGAGAATTCCCACCACTGATCTTCCCTGCAACCAACGTCAAATCACCATGAGTGACGCCCTGACTGCCAAGTGCGAAGCTGCTCGCAAACAACTGGATGAACAGACGGTCAAGATCGTCCAGTTGCATTTCCATCCGGAACTGGGAGCCCCCTACTGGCTCGAACAGGCGAAGTCCTATGACTTCAATCCGTTGACCGATGTGAACTGCTTTGACGACTTGAAGAAGTTTCCATTGTTCGAAGACGAAGTCCTGCGTGGTGGACCGGTGACCAAGTTGTTGCCGCGGAAGTGGGCCAACGAACATCGGTACACGTTCGAGACCGGCGGGACCACGGGGATTCCAAAGAGCCGTTGCGTGGTTCGCGACCACTGGATTGACTACGAAGAGTTCTCCAAGACTCTTCCAGACGACAAGTTCCCGCGCGGTTCGAACTGGCTGATGTTGGGACCGTCAGGGCCGCGTCGATTGCGATTGGCAGTGGAACACCTGTGTCAGGTACGTGGCGGCATCTGTTTCTGTGTCGACCTGGATCCCCGCTGGGTGGTGAAACTGCTGAAGAAGGGAGATATCGCCGGGGCGAAGGCGTACGCTGACCACGTGATCGATCAGGCGATGACGATTCTTTCTGCCGGTCATGACATTAAGTGCATGTTCGCGACT
>JAGQQB010000281.1 GCA_020426425.1 Planctomycetaceae bacterium
CCTCAGTCTTCATGAACGACGACCAGCAGATTGGTCGTGCGATTGGTCCTGGCTTCCGCTTTATGAGCGATCGTTCCACCTGGGCCAAGGTGAAGAACTTCTCCGACAACCTGGAACTGCAGGTGAACGCGGTCTATTCCGGTTCCGCTCCACTCCCCACGGTTCCCGATCCACGCGGCGTGCAAGTCAACGTCCATTACAGCTTGAGCGTCTTGCCACCGGTCGGCGCGAATGGTTACTCACCCCGCCAAGCCGATGATCGCATCGGCTACTTCCTGACCGCCATCAAAGACTTCTCAGAGAAGGACGAGCCGGAACACTTTGTGCGGTACATTAACCGCTGGAATCTGCAGAAGCTCGATCCGAACATCGACCTGTCGCCACCAAAAGAACCGATTCGGTTCTACATCGAAAACACGGTTCCGGTCGCCCTGCGTCCAACCATTGAAGCAGGCATCCTGGAGTGGAACAAAGCCTTCGAAAAGCTCGGCTTTGCGGGCGCGATCAAAGTCGATCAGCAGCCCACAGATCCTGATTTTGACCCCGAGAATATCCGCTACAACACATTTCGGTGGATCACCGCCGATGCAGGCTTCGCGATGGGCCCCTCCCGGGTTGATCCCCGGACCGGTCAGATCCTCGATGCCGACATCATCTTCGATGCTGGTTTCCTCGACAGTTGGAACTCACGTTGGGAGACCTTCGGACCAGACGCCGAGAAGCAGTTCCTCCCGAACTGGTCGCCCGAAGATGATCTGCTGCGGGAACTCGGAGTGCGGGAACTCGGGACTGGGCATCAGCATCGTTGTCAGTACTGCCAGGAAATGCAGCATCAAATGGGATTCGCCAGTGCCGTCCTGATGGGGCAAGGGGTCGCCGCCAGCGGCGAAGTTCCTCGCGAACTGATTCACGAAGGACTCAAGGAAGTCGTCATGCACGAAGTCGGGCACACGCTCGGACTGCGCCACAACTTCAAGGCGAGTACCTGGAAGTCACTCAAGGATGTCGGTGATCGCGAATCTGGTCTCCGCGAAGGGACCATCGCGAGTGTGATGGACTACGCCCCGGCGAACATTGCCGCCGATCCCAAAGATCAGGGACTGTTCTACAGCCAGACGATCGGTCCCTACGACCATTGGGCCATTGAGTACGGTTACAAGCCGATCAAGGCGAACGAGTCAGACGAACTGGAGAAGATTGCCGCACGTGGCGCCGAAAAGGGATTGCATTACGCTACCGATGAAGACACCCGCAGCGTTGATCCCGACCCATCGACGAATCGCTTTGACCTCGGTGCCGATCCATTGGCCTTTGCGGAACGGCAGATGGAACTGTCGATGAATCTGCTGCCGGACGTCGTCGAAAAGACGGTGCATGATGGCGAAGGATATCAGCGCGCTCGCCAGGCATTTGGACTCCTGCTGAGTGAATACTGGCGTTCGGCCGGATTCGCCGCTCGGTATCCTGGCGGGGTCTACGTGCATCGCGATCACAAAGGGGATAAAGACGCCCGGCCGCCAATGCAGGTGGTTGAAGCCGAAAAACAACGCGCTGCGGTGAAACTGCTGGCCAAGACAGTCTTCGCTCAGGAGATCGATGGAGAGTCGTTGAACTACCTCGCCGCCTCCCGTTGGAGCCATTGGGGTGAGTCGGAATCGACGCGTCTTGACTATCCGATTCACGATATCGTGCTCCGCATGCAGAGTTCGGTTCTGTCGCAACTGCTGGATCCGATGGCTCTGGAACGGATCGTCGACAACGAACAGAAGGTGGGAGCGGAAGAGGACGCATACACCTTACCCGAGCACTTCACGCTACTGGTCGATGCACTCTTCAATGAGTGGAATGTCCCCGCAGGAGACGACAAGGAGTTCACCGACCGGGCGCCGTTGATCGACAGCTATCGTCGCAATCTGCAGCGGGAGACGCTCCGTCGACTTGCGTTGATCGTCACCCACGGTTCGGGAGCACCAGCCGATGCCCGCACGCTCACTCGGATGAAGCTGCAGCAACTGAATGCCCGAGCCGACAAACTGCTCAAGGCCAAGACCGTGAAACTCGACGACTACACGCGCGCCCACCTGCTGGACAGCCAGTCGGTGATCAAGCGAGCGCTCGATGCGGAAGTGTCGTTGAGTACGGCGAACTGATTCGCGGCACCTCGTCATCCATCGTCGTGGATCGTTCCGCGATCCAATGCCCTGACTGTACCAATGCCCTTACTGTCGACTTCCGAACCACCAGATGCGCAGCGATCGCCATCCTCGCGTCCCGCTTAGGAGCCTGTTGAGAAACCAGATGATCGGTGCGTTGCAGTTGCAGACACCGCAAGTCTGTCATCGGCGTTTGATTGCGGAGCGATCAACGACTGTGGTCGTCCGACCGCCCTGTTGCTGTCGGTCCACGATCACCTTTCGATCCCGCTGATTCCCGCAGCAAGTCCTGCAGTTTCGCCCGGACTTCCTCAGTCATTGGATAAACCAGTGGCTGCTGTTCCGGCAGACCGGTCGGCGTGATCAGGTACGCGTTCTCGATGATTCGGTTGTTCGCATCGACTCCTGGTACGAGCGGCAGCAGATAGTGCTTGCCGACCTCGACCGGCACGCGGTCGAGATTCAGGATCGTCAATTCAGCGCCGGCTTCGAACGATCCGCGAAAACTCGTCACCACCTCGACCTTGCCGGGGTGCAATTGCCGCACGCCCGCTTCAACAATCCACGACGAGAACTTGACCTGAGCAGTATTCAATGTGAGCGGATTGGCGGTGCGGAACACCAGCAGCGCCAGCGAAAGGACCCAAGCAGCGCACAGCAACCCAGCCATTCGCCATAGGGTCCGACTTGGTTGCACTGCCACGGGAGCAGCGCCGGTCGACTTCCCATCTGTGCCCATAAACAGTCACCACATCATCAATCACGATTACGGAACCATCACGGCATCCCCCGCGACTCTGGTAATATGGCGGCAGTGTAAACCAGTTGACCGCAGCCTCCTACGCCAACTCGATTTTCGAACCCCGCCGCTTCTCGTAGAATGTGGTCAACGACGCGTGGCCATCGCCCCTGAAGCGAGGATTCCAACATGATTTGCATTACGGTGACGCCAACCTCTCGGACGTTGGCCAAAGCCGACCTGCTCAACGCGGCGCGGCAGGGGGATATTGTCGAACTGTGCCTCGACCACTTCCATAAAGAACCAGACGTCAAGGACCTGATCACAGCGATCAATAAGCCGCTCATCGTCTCCTGCCGCAGACCGCAGGATGGAGGCAAATGGAAGGGGACCGAAGAAGAACGACTCCTACTGCTGCGGCAGGCGATCGTAGCCGGTCCCGCTTACATCGAACTCGACCTCGACATCGCTCCGCAGATCCCGCGTTTCGGCAGCACGCAACGTGTCATCAGCTTTACCCGGCTCGACGCGCCGGAAACCGACATTGATACTGTGTTCGACGAGGCCGCCAACGCGAAAGCTGATGTCGTCAAGTTCACCTGGCCCACGCCAACGCTCGACGATGCCTGGCCCCTCCTGGCTGCTGTCAGCAAGAAGCGGACGACACCGGTCGTCGGCATTGGACTGGGACCAGCGGAACTGACGTTCTCACTGCTGGGCCGCAAGTACGGCTCCCCCTGGATCTACGCGGCACTCGAACAGGGAATGGAAGCCTATCCTGGGCAGGCGTCGGTGTTTGATCTCGACGATACGTACTCCTGGCGCGACATCGATTCCAAAACATCATTCATCGCTATTGCCGGTTTCGGAAGCGCTCAACGCACCACCACTCGGCTCTTTAATGCCGCGTTCCAGAAGCTCGAACTCAACGTCCGCTGCCTGCCAATCGAAGTCGGCGACGTGCAGAAACTGCAAAAGATGCTCGATGTTCTCAAGGTCCGCGCGATCGTCGCCAGCGGAGGACTGGGGCGGCGACTCGTCCCGCTCGCAGAACATGTCGACCAACACGATGCAAACAGCCAATACCTGAACCTGCTGCTCAAACGCGACGATGGCTGGCACGGCTACAACACATTGTGGCGTTCAGGCCTGAAGACTCTGGAGTCGGCACTGGGGGGTGGCGGCGACAACAAACGCCCCCTCGAACGGCAGAACGTCCTCATTCTTGGGAACGGCGGGATGGCCGAATCGATGGCCTACGCGGTCGGTCAGCGCAAGGGCCTGGTCAGCATTTGCGGTCCTGGCGATGAAGAAGCCCGCCGCGTCGCGCAACAGCAGAACTGCCGGTTCGTCTCGTTCCACAACCTGTACGAGACCTTGGTCGACGTGGTCGTCATCGCCGATCCCACGCTGCATGCGGGAACGAAGCATGGCGAAGTGAACCCGTCCGTGCTGCGGTCGTCGATGACCGTCATGGACGTCAGTAATCTGCCGGATGAATCGACGCTCTTGCAGGAAGCGCGCGAACGCGGCTGCAAGGTCGTCAACTGTAGTGACGTCTACGAGCAGCAGATCCAGTCGCAGTTCAAAGCCATCAGCGGACGTGATTTCCCCACCGAAATCCTTGAACAGTGGAAAGCAGAAGGATGACGGTCGCTCCCAAGTCCGATGCGGCTCCGCTGGGCAGCTACCTGCTGTGGGCATTGTTGACACTCCTCGGCCTGTGGCTCGGATCGCTCGCCGCTGCAGAAGTCCCCGCCAGCTGGAAACGACTCCTGTTGTTTCCAGCCGCCTGTGGACTGCTGGGAGGTTGGCTCGCTGGCACACTGTGGCACAGGCTCCAGTGCGGGCGCCCCAGCAGAATCCATCTCCTCGTGACTGGCCAACTGCTCCTGCTGGCGCTAGCGAACATCACACTCGTCAACTATCAGCAGCACCTCGCACAGACGCCGCAACTCAATCAGGCATTGCTGATGCTCGAAGGAATCAGTCAATCCAGTCCGGAGCTGCAGGCGGAGACCCAGCGACAAAAGGCGGAACTGACCCCTTCATTCCCGAAGTACCTGCGTTATCGCGTGTCCCACCTCGCCGAC
>JAGQQB010000282.1 GCA_020426425.1 Planctomycetaceae bacterium
GGTCGGGGAGCGATTTCGTTGATGACCGCTTCGCCGGAGCGGGTGAGGAAGAACTCGACACACAGCACTCCGATGGTCTCCAGTCCGACCATAACGGTTTCGGTCATCGCGATCGCTCGATCTGCGACTTCACGCGAAACTGGCAACGCGGGTGAGGAGGAGACATCGAGAATGTGATGGCGATGCGTATTCAGGATGGGATCGTAGGCCCGAAACTCACCGTCGACTCCCCGGACTCCGATCACCGAGAACTCGCATGCGAAGTCGACGATTCCTTCGAGAACTGCTTCGTCGGTCGCGAATTCCGCCCACACCAGCGCGGCATCGTTGGCACTGGTGAGTCGCTGCTGGCCTTTGCCGTCATAGCCGAATGCTGCCGTCTTCAGAATCCCTTCGCCCAGTTCTGCGAGGTGTTTCGCGAGTTCCTCGGCTGATCGAACGACATGGAACGGGGCCGTTGTCAGTCCGAGTTTGCGAAGTGCATTCTTCTCCCGGCTGCGATGTTGGGCGGTGTGGAGTGTCAACGCACCGGGGCGGACGGGCACATGCTGCTCCAGCCGTCGCACGCATTCAGTATCGATGTTTTCGAACTCTAACGTAACAACATCGACCGCCTGGGCAAAGCGATCAATTGCGGCAGCGTCATCGTAAGAGTGGACCCACTCGACATCGGCCACCTGTCCGGCTGGAGTGTCGCTATCGGGTGAGAAGACTTCGACGCGGTAACCAAGTCGGCGGGCGGCGATGGCGAACATCCGTCCGAGTTGACCGCTCCCGAGTAAGCCCAGCGTCGCGCCGGGGAGAATCGGAGTCATGGCAGTTCACGATCGTTGAGGACGCTGTCGGTCTGTTCCTGCTGAAACGCTGCGAGCTGTGACCTGAGTTCTGGTCGCTGCAGCGCCAGGATGCGAATTGCCAACAGGGCGGCGTTCTTGGCACCTGCGTCGCCAATCGCCAGTGTGCCAACGGGGACGCCACCAGGCATCTGGACGATGGAAAGCAGTGAGTCCAAGCCGTTCAGCGCCCGGCTCTTCACCGGCACACCAAGTACCGGCAAGATCGTCTGCGAGGCGACCATACCCGGCAAATGGGCGGCTCCTCCAGCGCCAGCGATGATCACTTCCAGCCCACGACCAGCGGCCGAGGTCGCGTACTCATTCATCCACGCAGGTGTGCGATGGGCGGAGACGACGAGGCACTCATGCGGAACACCGAACTGTTCGAGGATCGCCGCAGCAGGCTGCATCGTCTCCCAATCGGAACGGCTTCCCATGATGATGCCCACCAGGGGCGCAGGGTCGGACATGGCGGGGGTAGTGGGTAGTGGGTAGTGGGTAGTGGCGCGCGATCGCTGAGGGAGGAATCCATTTCCTACCAACTACCCGCTCCCTAGTTTAGATAGTGCGTCGTCAATTCCAAAGCGGCCGACTCGTACCCGACGCTGCCAGCGTCGGTGTGGTTTGGCTGTCGGCCGTCGGCTGTTGGCCGTTGGCAAACGTGCAAACGCTACCAACCCGGCCTCAACGCCTCAACGAGGGCCGCAGGCCCTTAAACGCTCAACGCTCAACGACGCAACGCCGATGCTGGCAGCATCGGGCACGGGGCGAACTCGATGCTGCAACGCAAAGACCCCGCAGGCCGGTCATGGGGGACCAACCTGCGGGGCGGACGGAGCCTTCCCAGCGAATTGAAGACGCGGTTAACTCATGGTGTAGGCGGCCATGCCGTGTTCGGAAAAGTCGAGACCCTGCATTTCGTCTTCCTCGGTGACTCGCAGCAGTCCGATCGCCTTGAGAGCGGAAAAGACAGCGAACATGGTGAGGAACGCCCACAGGCAGATGATCACGGTCCACTTCAACTGGATCATGAAGAAGGCTCCCTGAGTTTCCACTCCATCTGGCAGGTCGCCAAAGATACCCGTCGCGAGACCGCCCCATACACCGCACACGCCGTGGACCGGGAACGCCCCGACAGGATCGTCGATGCACAACTTCTCCAGAGCGATGATCGCGAGCACCACCAGAATGCCAGCGATCGCACCGATGATAATACTCTCTGGCTGTGAAACGCGGTCGCAGTTCGCCGTGATTCCCACTAGTCCAGCCAGCGCTCCATTGAGAGCCATCGTCAGGTCTGGCTTGCCGAACAGCACCCAGCCGAGAATCATCGCGGAGATGGCTCCGGCTGCGGCGGAGAAGGTGGTCGTCAGGCCGATGTAGACTGTTGTTTCAGCGTTCGTCGCACCAGCGTACGTCAACTGACTGCCTGGATTGAATCCGTACCAGCCGACCCACAGGATAAACACCCCGAGTGCCGCAAAGGTGAGATTATGTCCCGGCATCGGCTTTGACTTGCCGTCTGCCGTAAAGCGTCCAATTCGGGGGCCAAGCAGCAAGGCGCCAGCCAGTCCAGCGAATCCTCCCACTGCATGCACCACAATTGAACCAGCAAAGTCCTGAAAGTTTTCGGCTCCAGCGATCCCGCCGCCCCACTTCCACATGCCGCTGATCGGGTAGATTAGACCGGTCAGAATCGCACTGTAGACCAGATAGCCGATGAAGTGCATCCGACCAGCGACCGCTCCAGAGACGATTGTCGCTGCCGTGGCCGCGAAGGCGACCTGGAACAGGAAATCGGCGGAACTGGACCAGGTCGCATCTCCGTCATCGTTTACGTTGGGCGGAGTGTCCCAACCGCCATCGTCGTTGGCTTGCGCATCGCGGGTGACAAATGAACTGCCAAACCCGAACCACTTTCCGGCATAATCTCCGCCGGGATACATCAATCCGTATCCAAGCACCAGAAACAGTAGTGACCCGATGCACAGGTCCATCACGTTCTTGAACAGAATGTTGACCGTATTCTTCTGCGAGTTCAGGCCAACTTCGACCATCGCGAAACCGGCCTGCATGAACAGCACGAGCACGGCGCAGATGAACATGATGAGCGTGTTGATCGTGTAGTCAAACTCGTGCTTGTCGGTCCACACGAACTCGGCGTTTGCCTCTGCTTCGTCCGTGACTTCCTGCGTCTCATCCGCAGCAGGTGGTGCCTCCGTAGCAGTCGTTTCGACGGTCGTCGGCGGGGTCGCCGCATCGTCGGCCAACAGTTGGGTCGGTGCTGTGGTCAGGCACACAAGCACGAGCAAGACTGAACTGAGCGCCAGTTGCTTCAACATCACGGGATACCTCGATTCTTCGTGTTCTTGACTGCGATCACAGGGGGCGCACCTGGGGCGCAGTTCATTTACGTTCTCACATACCGACCAGCGGGTCGGTCGCGGTTTGAGCCTTTCCAGACGGTTTGGCAAATCAACTAGGCAAAGCTCGTGCCAGTACCGGCAAAAGAGGCAGATGACGCAGAATGCTTGTGTTTTTACAAGGTTTGATCAGGATCCTGGATCTGCGTTCCGCCTCGTTGCGCAGAATGCCCGCAGTGAGTGCATGGATGAGGGGCAGTTGGCTATCGGCCCATAGTCGTTGATCGCCCCGCGATCATACGCCGTCGTTTTCGATGCAGCATACAACTGTTCCGCTCAGGCCAGCCAGCAGCGGCCAACCAACAGCGGCCAGCCAACAGCGGCCAGCCAACAGCGGCTAACCAATGGCGGATTGTGAAGCGAACGCTACAGCAATTCGGTGGCCGTCTGTCCGACGGTGGACTGCTTTCCCTTCGCTGCGGCGAGGTCGGACTTCACCATCATCTCCACCAGTCCGGTGAACGAGACCTTCGGTTCCCAGCCAAGTTCACGCTTGGCCTTGGAGGGATCACCGAGCAGCAGTTCGACTTCGGCCGGACGGAAGTAACGAGGATCGATGCGAATGACCGTCCGGCCATCGGGATCGATACCACGTTCCTCGACGCCGGTTCCTTCCCAGGTGAGTGGCATGTCGACGCAGGCGAACGCCTTCTCGCAGAACTCGCGAACGGTATGCGTCTCGCCGGTGGCAATGACGTAATCATCGGGCGTCTCGGCCTGCAGCATCAACCACTGAGCCTCGACGTAATCGCCAGCGAAGCCCCAGTCGCGCTTCGCGTCGATGTTCCCCAGGTACAGGCACTCCTGTTTTCCGGTCACGATGTGCGCGACCGCCCGGGTGATCTTCCGCGTGACGAAGGTCTCCCCACGACGCGGTGACTCGTGGTTGAACAAGATCCCATTGACCGCGAACATTCCGTAGGCCTCGCGGTAGTTGCGTGCCATCCAGTAGGCGTATACCTTTGCGGCGGCGTACGGGCTGCGCGGCTGTAGCCGACTCGACTCCGATTGCGGTGGCGTCGTCGAACCGAACATCTCGGAACTTGAGGCCTGGTAGAACCGGGCGGGGACCTGGGTCGCTCGGATCGCTTCGAGTATGCGGGTGGTGCCCAAGGCAGTGACATCCCCCGTGAACTCAGGTTCGTCGAACGACACGCGTACATGTGACTGCGCGGCCAAGTGATAGACCTCATCGGGCCCGACCCTCTCCAGCAGCGTCGTCAGCCGAGATGAGTCGGTCAGATCCCCGTAGTGCAGGAACAGGCGTGCAGCTGGGTCGTGTGGGTCCTCGTACAGGTGGTCGATCCGGTGTGTGTTGAACGTGGACGCACGCCGGATCAGTCCGTGGACCGTGTACCCCTTGTCAAGGAGTAATTCGGCCAGGTAAGAGCCGTCCTGTCCGGTGATTCCGGTGATGAAAGCCGTCTTCATTGAGTCGAAGGCTATCGTCAGTACGTGCTCACTGACTCGCTCGTCTATGTGGCGGGCCATCGAGGACTGGTCGGCTCCGCGATATGGCGGGCGTTGCAGGCAAGGGACGTGGCGGCCGTGGGGTGGTCCTCGGCCGAACTGGACCTACGCGACCGCGACGCCACCTTCGACGCCGTTCTGTCAGCCAGGCCGACGGTCATGGTCATGGCGGCCGCAAGGGTTGGTGGGATCATGGCCAACTCGACACACCCCGTGGACTTCCTCAACGACAACCTGC
>JAGQQB010000283.1 GCA_020426425.1 Planctomycetaceae bacterium
TCTTTTCCGGTTCGTTCAGGTAGCCCATCATCACGTTCGGGCCTTTGATCAGCAGCAGACCTTCCTGGTTGAAACCGAGGTCTTCGCCAGTGTCGGGGTTGACGACTTTGGCCAGTACGCCAGGCAGTGGTCGACCGACGGTGCCGAGCTTGGTCCCCGTCTGCACCAGTTTCCCAGAGCGATGGTCGGGGATGTTGACGGCAGCGACCGGGGAGAGTTCCGTCGTTCCGTAGCCTTCGCTGGGCGTGATGCCAAACTTCGCTTTGAACTCCTCGGCCAGATCGACGGGGAGTTTCTCGGCACCGACGACGACGATATCGAGCGTCTTGAACTGTTCGACCTCGCAGCGTTTGAGATACATCTTCAGGAAGGTCGGCGTGGCCATCAGAATCGTCAGCTTGTGGTCGTGGACCAGTCGGCCAATGATTCGTGCGTCGAGTGGATTGAAGTGATAGACCCCCCGCAGGGCATAGCACATCGGCAGCCATAGACAGGCGGTATAGCCGAACGAGTGGAAGAACGGCAGGATCCCCATGATCCCGTCTTTCTCATCGAGTTGCAGCAGCGAGTCGATCGCTTCCAGATTCGATGCGACATTGCGATGCGACAGCACCACGCCCTTGGGTTCGCCGGTCGAGCCTGACGTGAACACGATCGTCAACGTGTCGTCTGTTGAAATGCGATGCAGTCCGAGTTGACGTTCCAGTATGCCTGCCGGACAGGCAATCGCCTGGGCGGCGCTGATTGCCTTGTCGAGACCGGTGATCTTCTCCTTGAGGTCTTCGAGGTAGACGAACTCCGCCCCTTCGATGGCGAAGGGTTTCTTCTCGATGAATTTCTTGCTCGTCAGCACATGCGTGATGCCCGCCTTCTTGATGCAGACGTTGAGCACATCGTCGGACAGCGTGTAGTTCAGGTTGACGGCGGTCTTGCCGGCGAGAGCGAGTGCAGTGTTCGCGATGCAGCCTCCGACTGAGGGCGGCAGCAGCACGCCGATGTTCTGCTCCTGCCGCTGGATCACATGCCGCAACAGGGCGCGACGCATCGCGAGGGAGGCGATTAACAGCTTGCGACTCGTCAGCTGTACGCCTGCCGAGTCGGCAGCCCGGACAATGTTCGGGAACCGTTTGCAGTTGCGGATGAACTGACGTGCGGGAATGAGTTGTTCTTTCGCTTCCATCGCTGTTTCCTTCGAACCCAGTTGTTCGACCACTCGGCGGACAGCGCCCGCCTCTTTGACGTCATGCATCGGTTTGCCAAAGCGAATGGTGACGGGATACCGCCACTTCTGTGGCCATTTCCAGACGAATCGCCCGCCTCGATAGCTAAAGATACTCCCCCACAATCCGTGGATATGCGCGGGAATGATCGGAGCACCGGTCCCTTCCACAATCTTCAGCATGCCTCGGTTGAAGGGCTGCATCTGGCCGGTCCGCGTCAGTTGTCCTTCGGCGAAGATGACGACCACTTCACCAGCCTGCACCGATTCTTTGGCGGTTTGCAGAGCTTTGAGAATCGCCTTCGGGCCATCGGTGGCGCGAATGGGGATGACCTTCATAATGCGGGCCAGCGTCCGCAGTCCCCACAATTCGGTAAAGTCGGCGAAGATGATGAAGCGGGCAAATCGTGAGGTGGAGACCATCATCAAGATCCCGTCGACCCACGAGACGTGATTCGGCACGATCAGCGCCCCGCCATGATCGGGGACGTTTTCCCGTCCATATACATTGAGCTTGTACAGCGAGTGCGACCACAGCCACATCAGGAATCGCACGGTCAGGTCTGGGAGCAGGTACAACAGGTACAGGGTGACTGGAATCGTGATCAGTCCAGCAATGAGGAATACGGTCTTCGGGTGCACGCCCCAGACGGTCAACAGCAGATACACGAATCCGCTCGACACAATGATCATTGAGTAGGACAGGAAGTAGTTCCCGGCCAGCACCGTGCCCCGGTTCTTCACATCGCTGCGGAATTGCAGGTAGGACTCCAGGGGGACATCGAACAAACCGGCGGACACTCCAAGTAGAAACAAGGATGCAATTCCGAGGTAGTACGCGAACTGCTCCTGTCGTGGCAAATCAAGATCGAACATTTGACCACTCAGCCAGACGGCGAGCGAACTGACGATAATCCCGATCGCACCCAGCGGCACGATGCCGAGTTCGACCTTTCCATCAGACCAGATGCCCGCCAGGACACTGCCAATGCCGACGCCGAGAATCAACGTCCCCAGCAGGAACCCGGTTTCGGTCTTGCTGATGCCAAACGTCTGCGGGCCGAATTGATCGAGATTGGACTGGGACAGGGCCCCCAGGAAGAAGAAGAACGCAATCCCCATCGCCGTGCGCAGCAGTCGCGGGTCGGCGGTGAGGGCGCCAATCGCCTTGAGCAGATTTGGCACCGGGTTGATCTCGGTCGTCCGGGTTGGATCGGCGGCGGGGGCCAGTGGAATCAGCAGGCTGGCTCCGGTCCCCGCAATGGCGATGCCGAGCATCACGCCACCCACGGTGACGAGATCGACGAACTGCGGAGCGCTGAGTTCGGGAGCGAGCCAGTCATACATACCGTATCCGGCGATGCCGCCCAGAATGATCGCGGACATCGAGGTCATCTGCATCAGGCCGTTGCCCCGGGCGAGTGCCTCTGTGGGGAGAATCTCGGCGATGCTGCCGAACTTCGAGGGGCCGAACAAGGCGCTCTGCGCGCCGAGTAAACCGACCACGGCGAACATCAGCCAGACATTGGCCGTTGCCAACGAGATGACCGCCAGCGCCGTGATCGCAAACTCAAGCAGTTTGCAGGCGACAATGACACTGCGTTTCGGAAAACGGTCAGCCAGCCAGCCCGCTGTGGGAGTCAGCAGGACATAGGGGACCGTCAGGGCGAGGCCGCCGAGCATCAGTGTCATGCCGACGTCGAGTTGTTGCTGAGCGACGGAAACAGCGAACCAGCGGAACAGATTGTCGAGAAACGCCCCCATGAACTGCGTGATCAGCAGGCCGACAAAGCCGATCGTCAACAAGCGGGGCGAAGCTGTTGGAGTGTCAGTGCCAGCGGCGACCGAGGTTGCTACGGCGGACGAGACTTCGGCTGGCGGCCTGCTGATGTCGCCTGCGGACGGGGTCTGCTGGTCGGCGGGAACGTGATCCGTCATGGAACTCGTCTGTTCGATAAAAGGAAGGTGCGGACCTCATGCCGTAAGGTGACATGCACGTTCGCTTTCCATGCGAACCGCTGGCCTGCAAGGCGCATCGGGCGGGAGAATATCACGCGGCCCAGATTGAAAAAAGACGAACTCGCCAGCGCAATTTTAAGAGTGATGAGAGGTTCCGCGAAATCAATGCCATGTGATCCGACCGGATTTCCGAGTGCAGCTTTCGTCACTCGGCGGAGGTTTCTACAATCGCTCCCATCTCGTGAATTCCCACAGTGGACAAGGTCTTCAATATGGCAACGGAAATCGAGTTGCTCGACGCACTCAAGGAAGTCATCGACCCTGAATTGATGGTCAATATCGTCGATCTGGGACTCATTTATGAGGTCTCTCAGGAGGAGGGGACCGTCCAGGTAGAGATGACCCTGACCAGTCCCACCTGTCCGGCCGGGCCACAGATTATTCAACAGTCAAAAATGGCGCTGGAGCGGTTGGAAGACGTTGAGAAGGCGGAAATCCGGCTGGTGATGTCTCCCCCCTGGTCACCCGATCGCATGACGGAAGATGCCCGCGATCAATTGGGGATCTTCTGATCGCGCTCGCATTGGAGTATGGTGCGTGGCAGGCAGTGCATGCCTTGAATGTGTCTGGATCGTTGGCGTGTGGTCCCAGTCAATCAACTCGTCTCGTTTCCTCTGTTCGTGACTGATGGCAGGAGTTTGAATGATGTCGCTGCGTTGGGTGTTGATGACAGGTCTGGCCGTCGTCCTGACTGGCTGTGTTGCCGATGAGCCGTTCTCGAACGAGTCGGCTTCGACTCCGCCTCCAACGGAACAAACCGAGGCGACAGGGGACGAACCGTCTTCGGATGCGTCCGCCCCGGAAGCGGGACCCACTTGGCTGGCGAAGTTCGAAACCTCACAGGGGAACTTCACCATCGAAATCCATCCCGAGTGGGCACCACGCGGATCGGCTCACTTCCGCGAACTTGTGGAACTGGGGTATTACGACAACTGCCGTTTTTTTCGCGTCATCGAAGGGTTCATGGCTCAATTCGGCATCAGCGGCGATCCCGCGTTGAATGCGAAGTGGGGTGAGCACACGATCCTCGATGAACCGGTCAAGCAGTCCAATACGCGCGGGATGGTGACGTATGCGAAGTCGGGGCTACCGAACAGTCGCTCGACGCAGTTGTTCATCAACTTCGGCGATAATACGCGGCTCGATCTCGATGGCTTCTCCCCAATTGGTCGCGTGATCGAAGGGATGGCTGTCGTCGATAAGTTGTACAACGGGTACGGGGAAGCCCCGGACCAGAGCCGAATTCAGGCCGAAGGGAATGCGTACCTGATCAAGGACTTCCCCAAGCTCGATTACATCAAGTCGATCACGATTGAAGACCTGTCGCTCGAACACGCTCCCGGCGATCCACAACCGGTGGAGACCCCAACAGGCGACAAGCCTGGCGAGTCAGGCGAGGCAGCCAAGCCCGCCGAGGCGACTGCCGAACAGCCTGCGAATGCCACACCTGCCGACAGTCCGGAACCTGCCGAAGCGGCCAAGCCGGAAGCAGAGCCCAAGACTGCTGAGGACGCCAAACCTGCTGAAGCAGCTCCGGCGGAGACCCCCGCTGAATCCGGCGAGCCAGCCACTGAAGGCGATGCTGCCGCACCGGCAACGGAGTCTGCAGACAACTAGAGATTGCTTGTGTATGTCGGAGATCGACTAGAACCAGTTTCACAACTTGGTTTTTCTGGGTCTCTGGTAACCCGAAGCGTCAGCGAGGGATGGTACGGCATGTTG
>JAGQQB010000284.1 GCA_020426425.1 Planctomycetaceae bacterium
GGGATACGTGAGGCCAGATGCCGGGTGCCCTGAATGAAGAATGACGTTGGGTACCACGGCTCGGTGTGCAAGGTCTGTTCCATTTCATGGGTCGGGGGGCCTTCGTTCGCGGGGGACTTGGCATATGCGATCTCCGGGAATACCCATTGTGGTGCACTATCTTGTTCGCTCCTGTTTGGTTCTCACATGAGCGACTGTGT
Organism: Planctomycetaceae bacterium; assembly: GCA_020426425.1. GTDB lineage: Bacteria > Planctomycetota > Planctomycetia > Planctomycetales > Planctomycetaceae > JACKHO01. The sequence continues at coordinate 201 of JAGQQB010000284.1, forward strand.
TGCGTTGTCAAGTTTTGATGGTCGGCACTGCCGGTGAGTTAGGTGCCTGTCTCGTTCTCATGTTTCTCTGTGACTCCGTGAGATCAGCATCCCTGGGCGAACAGGGGGATGGCCGCTCCAGGGGCAGATGGGCGTCTGCATCAGCTTGGAATTCAAGGCATATCAGAGCCAACCGGATTCCCGGCAATCACAACCGTCGCAACTTACGAGGCAGGGAAATGGCCGTGCTGTTGAATCACAGCGGCGTTCCATCACACCCTGTGAAACAAGACGCAGCCACATCCCCCCGAAGAGATGTGGCTGCGTCGGTCGTGAGGCTCCCTCCTCGTTCTCAATGACTACCGCCAATAGATGCCGAAGTTGGGCGTGCGGACACCAAAGCCGCTGCCGCCGTAGTACCCCCGGTTGTAGCCACCATAGTAGTTCCCGCTACCGTAGTACCGGCCGGAGCCGTAGTAGTGAGAGTGTCCACCGTAGTAGCGTGGTGAACTGTAGCCGTAGCTGCGACCGTACGAATACGAACCGTAGCCGCCGCGTCCACAATTGGAACCACGGTAGAAGTGGTCAGCCTGTGCAGAGGCGGTGAACATTGCGGTGCCCACGAGGGCCGCGATCAGCAAGAGCATCTTGCGCATGAGAGATTCTCCTTCGAGAGAGTGAGGGTTCACTCGCCAACAGGGCGAAGAGGAGCAGTTCAGCGCCGTGGGCGAGACGCCGTACTCATTCGCAACGAGTATGCCGAGCGGCATGCGCATCGCCGGATGTGACTGTCTCACCTTGGCTTACCGGAAATCCGACAGGCCACGCGGCAAGGATGCTGCGTCATCACATCTACACTGGACGTCCTCAACTTGAGGCCACATCGACCAGGCAAGCGAGCTCTGGATAGTGCTCCGGCGGAAGCAGATTGACCAGCGATGCACGGACAGTCTCGCGCCCTCGCGCGAGCACACTACGTGTTTCTACAGGCAGTGGTTGCAACTGCACGCGGCGCATTACCTGATTGAGCCGGTAGAGCAAACGGTCGTCGTCCACGTAGTCGAACAGGAATCGTTCCCTGATGAACAGGCCGATGAACTCCGCCAGCCGCGTGGTGGAGCGTTCCGCCAACTGGTTGACCAACTCTTGAATCGCATGTGGCTTCCACGTTTCCATCAACTCGTAATATTCCTGCAGCTTGCCTGGCACCTGACGTGCCAGTTCGGCATCGAGCAGGAGTTCGCAGACGATGTGTCCCAGGAAGCCGCAGCGCCATGTGTCGTCGGGGCCGAGCAGCTTGCGGAAGTCGGCTCCGATCGCGCCGGTGACGTGATAGAACCCAGGTGTCCCATGGAACCAGCGATCATCGTCGAGATGCTGCAAGATACCGCGGGCGACTTGCTCGTCGTGTTCGGTAAGATCGTCCAATATGGGTTCGATTCGCCGTGCGCGCAGGCGCACCTGGCGATCAACGACGCTCAGCAGATCAGGCAACGCGAGGCCGGCGAGGAAGTGCGGCTTGTCGAGATGTCGCAATGCATGCGCAAAGTAGTTCATTGCTGGGTCGGTTCCTTGCGCAGGATCGACACATCGAAGGTGCCGATGTTGTCCTCGAGTTCCCGCCAGTCATCGTTCACACGCAGGTAGAGCGTCCCAGTAGCCGGAATGTCGAACTCTGCTGCCTCACCGAGATCGAGAATTTGCAGTGGCTGCGATTGTTGAGCAGGGAGTGGAAGGCCTTGTGCGTCGACTGACGGCAGCACCAGACCGAGCAAGCGACCAACGGGGCGACCGCTAACATACCGGATGGTGATCCCCTGCCGTTCGCTCTCCCAGGGGCGAGGATTGTGAGCGACGACAACGCGTCCACGAGCTTCAATTGTGAGGCGGTCACCGATGGCAACGCTCAATCCGCTCGATTGCCAGCCGCGCGATGCATCGACGGCACACTCGAAAGGGTCCGACGAACCAACTGCGGTTGTCGGCGCAAACGGAATTGCGAACGTGGCGACATCGAGACCGTAGTCGAGCGATTGCACAAAGTGCGTCCATTCCGCTTCGAGCAGCAGCAGATCAGGACGGAACGAATCGGTCTGCAAGTCGTAGAAGGCTCGACTGCTCAGGTGCTGTCCCAACTGCTGGAACCGCTGTTGATACCGAGGATGGGTCGACAGGAAGTGGCAGAGCAGCCAGCTCCAGGCATAGGGAACGGTCTTCGAACGCGCGAAATCCGCCTCGGAGAGCTGCGTGATTTGCGTCACGCTCAAACCACGTTGCTCGCGAAGTTCCCGACGAATCAACTCGATGCCGCCGAAACCACGATGCAATTGTGGGGTCGTGGGAAAGACGGCAAACCGCGATCGGCCATGTTCGTCAGCGCGATGCAGCGCGAAGCGTTCCGCCATCCCTTCCATGTACCACAGTGGCGGCAGCGGTCCCGGCATGGTCGTCATAAAGCAGTGCGTTGCTTCATGCAGCACTAGGTGCTCGCGGTAATAATCGAACTCCTGTTCGTTGAGCCAGAATTCCAGGCCAAGATGCCGTCCATGTGCAAAGAAGGGGAGATTCTCCGGCAGCATCCCCGCAGCGCGAAACGCCTCAGGATCCTGCATCAAGTAGCCGGTGAGCTGATACTCCGTTCCTTCGCGGTTGGGGAGTAGATCGCCGAAGTAGTCGACCCAATGCGTGTACAGGGCATCAACGAGGGCCGGGAGATGCTTTGCTTTCTCGGCCGGGAGATCGGTGTACAGAATCAGTCGCGACGAGGCATACCGGGCGATTCCCAACTCAGCGGCGCGTTGCTCGTCCCGCTGAGGGCGATTGTCGGACGGACGATACACAGGTCGAGGCTTGACCGTCGTGTCCAACTCGGCGGTGTAGTCAGCATTCGCAGCGGCGGCGGGCCGCATGCGAATTGGCGCGACTGGGCGTGAGGATGCGGCGTCATTCGCGGTCGGGTCGGTCGCGACAGAATCAGCAGCGATTGAGTCTTCTGGCTGTGGGGTGATCGCATCTGAGGTCGGCTTGTTGTCCACCGGAGTCGTCGACCCGCCGCACCCTGGTATGAGGACCAGACAGGTCAGCAGCAGAAGCCGTGGCAGCAGCCGACAACGCGTCATGCAGCGAATCGCGTGCGAACGACGAACAGACATCACGGGGCAACCTGTCGCCAGTCGTAGCGGGACTTATCGGCGGTCATTTCGAGCAACATACGCCCTGGCTTAAACGTGAGTACGGAGTAGATTTGCTTGCGCCCGAAGTCCTTGAACAATCGATCAGTATTCGCTTTCGGTGTCCCGGAGACTGCGGTATACACCAGCTGCTGATCGTCGAGTTCCCAAGTCAATTCGAGATCCATCTCACTGCCGTACAGCAGCGCAGATACGAAATCGAGCCGCACATTCATCGAGGCGGTTCCATCGTCACGCACGACGATGCGGCGACGGATGGAGTCGTTGCAGATCCACGTTCCCAACAGGCATTCCCGAGTGAGGCAGGCTGCCGTCGACGGAGCGGTCGCGATTGGAGTGGCGGTCAGCTTGGGGTGTGCACTCGACAACGGATCCAAAATCTCGCGTTGTGGCCGGGGTGAGGTGAAGACCGTCTGCAATTGCGGCTGATGAGTTTCGCCAGACCGAGCTGCACCCTTGGCGGACGCATCGACGAGATTGTCCGCCGCGGTCTTTGGCGACCGCAACCCCCACGTGACGATCGAGATCGACAGCAGGACCAGACTGATTGCCACTACCGACAGCAACGCGCCCTGCGGCATCGACGACCCTCCGGGCTGCGATGGCTTCACGACGAGTTCGTGAGGGGAATGTTCCATGAGTGTGCTGCGAACGAAATCAGAAAGTCGGGCAGGTTCTCGTCTGCCGGCGTTGCCGCGAACGGAACAAGGGCGTTTGCGAATCAGGATGGCCAGGAGACCCATGCCCAGTGTGCTTCGAATTCTATCTCGATCCTCAGCGACAACCAAGGGGGGATTGCGAGTTGGAGCATTTGAGCAGGATGGCTACCATCCAGAATTGTCTCGTCGTGAGCTTGGCCCCATTGAATTGAGGAAATCACAAGGATGTCTGGTCTACCTGCCGCCTACGAACAACTCACTCAAGAACTCCGGCAGCTTGCCCTGTTGCGGTCTTGCGGCGCCGTCCTCGGTTGGGATGAGCAAACGTACCTGCCACGACACGGGGCAGAACATCGGGCAGAGCAACTCGCGCTGCTGGCGGGGCTGAGCCATGAGCGGGCAACATCGCCGCTAATCGCAGAACTACTGGCGGAACTAAACGACGACGGTGCACTTGGTGGCGAAGGGAGTCCTGCGGCAGCCAACGTACATGAGGCACGGCGTTCTTACGAGCGGGCGACCAAATTGCCGCGCCGACTGGTCGAAGAACTCTCCCGCGTGGGGACGCTGGCCCAACAAGCGTGGGTCGAAGCCCGCAAGGCAGATAACTTCGACCAGTTTCGCCCCTGGCTCGAACAGACGATCCAACTGAAGATCGAAGAGGCACAGGCACTCGGGAGTGAGTCGGGGCATCCTTACGATGCACTACTGGAAGACTATGAGCCCGGCGCGACGGCGGCGGAGATTCAGTCGGTTTTCACGCCACTGCGGGACGCACTCGTCGAACTGGTCGCGGCGATTCGTGATTCAGCAGTGAGTCCGTCGACGGAGATCATCACCCGAAGTTTTCCGATCGAGGTTCAGCGGCAGTTCGGACGCCGGGCGGCTGAAGCGATT
>JAGQQB010000285.1 GCA_020426425.1 Planctomycetaceae bacterium
GAAGCGCCGCTCGACATGCGGTTCGACAGCTCCGCCGGAGAATCGGTCGCGGAGTTGTTCAGTCGGATTTCAGCGGAGGAACTGACGCAGTTGCTCCGCGAGTACGGTGAAGAACCACAAGCGCGGCGACTCGCCGAGGCGATGCTGACTCAGCATCGTCAACGCCAGCTGAACACGGCGGGCGATCTCCGTCGCTGCATTGAATCGGTACTCGGCATGCGCAAAACCGGCTCGCATCCTGCGACGCGGATCTTTCAGGCGCTGCGGATCGCTGTGAATCAGGAACTCGAACATCTGGAACGATTCCTAAGCGACGTTCTGCCGCGTCGGCTCGCCGCCGGAGGGATCGCCGCCATCATTACATTTCACTCACTGGAAGACCGAATGGTGAAGTCGGCATTTCGCGTGGACTCCCTGTGGGAGAACCTCACGCGGAAGCCGCTCACCGCTTCCCCAGCGGAGGTCCGACTAAACCCTCGCTCCCGGTCTGCCAAACTTCGTGTCGCACGGAGGCTCCCCTCGTGAATCCGAACTCTGCTTACTCACGTCTAAACAACCTGATGAGCCGTCCCCGGCTCGGGGATCATCCCTTGGGGCGCCGCCTGGGAACGACGGCGATTGCTGGCGCGATGCTGCTTTCGCTGAGCACTGCCTGGCAATTTGGTTGGTTCGGCCTTGCCGATGGTGCCTACGCGCAAACGCCAACTGCATCGGCGGATGCGCAGGCAACGGAAACGATCTTGCCGCTCGTCAGCACCGCACCGGGTAACGTGTCTGCGAGTGAATCATCCGACCCGTTCAGTGTGCCAGCTCTGCCATCGGTCGAGCCCACGATTGAACGGGCACCGCGACCATTTCATCGGTCTGCGCCGGCCCCTGGTGCGCCAGGAGCACACTTCGCAACACCGGTCCAATCTCCCACTCAACGACCGCACTGGGCCGAGGCAGCCGAACCTGTAAATCGCGTACACACCGCAGGTCATGATGTGTCGCACGCTCCGCGCACGGTGCAGGGAATTCCACAGTCGGCAGCGACGCAAGCAACACCGATTCAACAGGTGCAGCAGACGACACAGTCGCTCGACTTATTCGCTGAACCATCGGTGGAGACAGCGCCCAACCCGTCGGCGGGAACGCCTGCTCAAGCAGAACCAACCCCAGCGGGCGATCCCATCTTCGCACCACCGGTCGTCAATTCCGCACCACAGACTCAGTTGACCATCGACCCGGAGCCGCAACAGCTGTTGATTCCATCTGCTACGGCATCCGGCGCTGCACCTCCGTTGCCAACGTTAAACAATCCTCCAGCACCGGTGCAGGTGTCCGATCCATTCGGCTCAGCGCCCGTCTTGACCGAACCGGCTCCCACTTCTGCGGAGTTGCCGTCTGCGACGTCTCCAGTCTTCGAGCCAACGCCGACTCCGACTACACCAACGCCGGGTGCGTTTCCGCAGCAATTCACCGAAGATCCCTATCTCAATTCACGGTCGGAACCACTCGCACCGCTCCCACGGCCGACCTTTGCATCGCCTGAAACTACGTCAACAACGGCGACCGGCGTAAATCTTTCTGAGCCGCCACTGGCCGAAGAGCAACTTTACGAAGTGCAGTCGGGCGACAACTACTGGACCATCTCGCGGCACTTTTATGGGTCAGCCCGATACTTTGCTGCCCTCGCTGAGTACAACCGGCATCGGATCCCCGATCCACAAAAGATGCGGCCCGGCATGATCGTGCTCGGCCCCGATGCATCACTGCTGCATCAAAAGTATCCCAAGCTGACGGGGCCAGATCCCAAGCATCCTGTCGTTGAACCACCATCAGGGTTCTTTGTCGATCAGCATGGTCAACCGGCGTTCCGGGTCGGCAAGGGGGATACGCTGAGTACGATTGCGCAAACGCACTTGGGTCGAGTGTCGCGGTGGATTCAGATCTATCAGTTGAACAAGCAGGTCATTACAGACCCGAATAACCTCAAACTCGGCACAATCTTGCGGCTTCCGCCCGACGCCTGTCAGGTCCAGGTTGTGTCTGAGGTTCGCTAAGGTCGATACCAACCACTGGAGGCAGGAAGTCTCCACGACATTCTCAATTGGCACGAGGCCGCACAGTCCACGATGGAGTGTGCGGCCTGTGTTATTGCTGGGTCTTTCACCACGGAGGCACGGAGAGAAGGATCGAAACTCAAAGGGCCGACACTATTGACTTGCGGATTGAACCACATCGCTTCGCATGACGAGTTGTTGCTGTGATCCACTGCGGATCGGAATGCCGGTCACCTGGAGTATCTTGCGAAGAGGTTACCAACCAGTAGAGATGACGGGCGCAGGTTATCTCTCGTTCTCCGTGTCTCCGTGGTGAACTCGGCAAGATGCCTCGACCGAACTCATGATGGAGTCTGTATGTACTTCCGCTTCGCCACCGCGATTGCTTTGGTGACCGCGATTTCGCTGGTGGGGATCGCGCTGGAGAAGCAGAATCTCGCGTTGAAGCGGACGATCAGCCTGCAGCATTATCAACTGCAGATCCTGCGCGAACAGGAGGCTCGGCTACGGTTGGAAGTGCATCAGCTCAAAGCGCCGCACATGCTGCAGGCAGCGCAGCCGGAGCCGCGTCGAGCACCAAGGGTGCGGCGATGACCGTTGATTCGGAAATCACTGGATTGGACCGTACTTTCCAGCGACGCTTTCGCCTGGCACTCTCAGGACTGCTGGTGCTGTGGGTGGGGCTGTCGGTCCGTTTGCTCCACATTCAGGGTTGGGAACGCAGTCGCTTCGCCGAGGTGGCTCAGCGTCAGCAGATCAGTGAGGAGACGCTCAGGGCGCGCCCCGGAGACATTCTCGATCGTCGCGGGCGATTGCTGGCGACGACTGTCGTTGTCCCCAGCTTCTTTGCCGATCCCAAGCAGATTGCGGATCTTCCCGAATTCGCTCGGCAGGTGGCTCCTTGCCTCGGAATGGATGTCGACGAACTGGCTGCGCGTCTGCTGCGACTCAAAGACAAGCGGTTCGTCTGGATCAAGCGGCGCCTCAATGAAACTGAGCTACTGGCACTGCAGTCACTGGAGTTGCCACGATCGCAGTGCGGTTTCAAGTCGGAGTTTCAGCGGCATTATCCTCAAGGACCGATCGCGGCACATGTGCTGGGGCTGCGCGATATCGATGGACAAGGTCGCGGCGGTGTGGAACAGGCGCTGGATGAACTGCTCCGTGGGACCGACGGCACGCGGCGATTCGTGCGTGATGCGCGGGGCTACGTGCTCGATGTGCTGGAAGAGGTGACCGAACCGCCCGAGGATGGAGCGACCCTGACGCTGACAATCGACGCTGCGATTCAGTTGCAGTTGGAGCAGCGATTGCAACAGTTGATGGACGAGGTCGAGCCGCGCGGCGTGTGCGGCATTGTGCTCGATCCTCACGGAGGCGAAGTGCTCGCCATGGCGAGTGCTCCGACGTTCGATCCCCGCGAACCGCAGCTTGCGGAGGAAGCGGCGTGGAAGAATCTGTGCATCGCCGCCGTGTTTGAACCAGGCTCAACGTTCAAGCCTTTGGTGGTCGCCCGAGCGCTGGATTTGGAATTGATTCGCCGCGATGAAGAACTCTACTGCGAGCATGGGGCCTACCGCATGGGGCCGCGGGTGCTGCATGATCATCATTCGTACGGCTACCTGTCAATCGGCGACATCCTGGTGCAGTCGAGCAACATCGGCATGGCGAAAATTGGGGAGCGGTTGGGGAACGACGAACTCGCGCGGCTCACCGCTGACTTCGGATTTGGACAACCGACTGGTATTGAACTCCCGGGCGAACTCGGCGGACTGGTTCGGCCACTACGGGAGTGGAATCTGTATTCGACAGGATCGATTCCGATGGGCCAGGAACTCGCGGCGACGCCGCTGCAGATGATCACTGCGCATGCGACCTTGGCGAACGGGGGGCGTCAGATGACTCCGCATCTGCTCCGCGCACTCAACCGCGAACGGGTCGCGATACAGGTGGTGGTCTCGCAGGTGGCCTCTGCTGAGAACGCGAATTGGGTGGTCTGTGAGCCAATGGTCGACGTCGTCCGTCGCGGCACCGGTCGCAAGGCTCAACTCGATGGCATCGATGTGTTCGGCAAGACGGGGACTGCGCAAAAGGTCGATCCAAAGACAGGCAAATACTCGAACAGCCGACACGTCAGCTCCTTCGTCTGCGGCGCCCCGGCGAACGATCCTCGGGCACTCGTGCTGATCACGGTTGATGAGCCATCTGCGGAAGCCGGCCAATACGGCGGCACCGTCGCGGCCCCGGCTGCGGCGGATGTGCTGCGGTATGTGCTGGAGTATCTGGGGGTGCTGGAGTGAATCTGACTTGGGGCGATCAATGGATGTGCAGGTGGCATTGAGGATCTTGTGGATGCTCGCTCGTGGGCAAGACCCGATGACGACGGAGATGTTGTCGCGTGGGAATCCGGTCTTACATCCCGATGTTGTCGAGGCGTTGGAAATGGCGGCAGAGGCGTTGCAGGTGCAGAGGAAGGAGAAGCGAACGAAGTCGAAGCAACGTGCGAAACGAAAGCGTGAACAGGCAGAGCGCATCGCTGTTGCTCCTTGGCTGTATCAGAAGCCCATCAAGGCGGAACGGCCAGCCCGAGTTGGCAAGCCGTGGACGGAGGATGAAGATCAACAACTGTTGGACCTGTACGCGGCTGGTCAGACGCTTCACGACATGGCACAACGCCTGGAACGAACCGAGTTTTCGATTGCGGTTCGTCTCTTCAAGTTGGGGATCGAGCCCTGATCCGTTCCCGATGCTGGCAGCATCGGTTACGACGGGTGGGCCCGATCTGCTTCGCCCCAGCCGCCACCGCCGGGAGTTTCGATGCGTAGCCGGTCTCCCGGTTCGAGGTCGAGTCGTACAGCGCCGGGAAGCGGTTCCCATTC
>JAGQQB010000286.1 GCA_020426425.1 Planctomycetaceae bacterium
TGAACACCTATCAGCAACTTGAACTGACCGCGCGGGGAGCCCTGTCAGGAATCCAGGTGGCGCGGCGAATGATCGATCGCAATCTGTTCAGTCACTTTCGAGAGAACCTGACACTCGTGCGTGAGCAAGGTCTATTGACCATAGTCCGCAAGACTTATGAACCGTACGTTGCTCGGGTGTACGACAACTTCGCGAGTGAACGCAAGTCGTGGACGGAATCGCTGCTCGACCCAGCGAATCTCACCGGCATGTTTCGCTGGGCAGAACGCATGCTGCGTGGAGGCGAACAGACCCCTCCAGGATGACCGTGTTGGCGATTCACGCAGCACTCAAATCGGGGGCGACAGCAACCAATGCTGCATGCTATTTTCCAGAGCACGCGCGACCTCGAACTCCTCCCTTGTGCACCGAGGAGCCAGTCATGGATGCCCAACCAACGACCGCCGGATTTCACGATACGCAGGGGCAGTTGCCTCCCATGTGGCCCCGGTCGGCGTGCTTCTTTGCCAATCTCCTTGCGCTGTTCTTTGGCAATGAAGCGCAGACCGTTTCACTGACTGCCGAAGTGGGCGAGATCGATTCCTACGGGGGCCGGTTGATTCCAATTCTCAATCTGCTATTTCGAGGCGATCACAATCTGCTCGTCCTCGAACGTGAGCCTGATGCGGAGTTGTGCCGCTATCTGCGCGAAGACCTCGGGCTTTCTTTGCCACGCTTGCAGGTACTGCGGCATGCGGACTACGTCGAGGTGGGACGTCAGTTGACGCAGTCTGACGGGCAGCAACCCAACGCTATACTCCGGCAATTCGGCCATCCCGCCGACACCTGGGTCGATGGCTACGTCACCGACGACACACTGACGGCCATCGCTGCGGAGATGGGTTGTCGCACGATCACCCACACCGCCGCCAGTCGCGATGGGAACAACAAGTATTTGCTGTATCGCTGCCTGATCGACCGAGGCCTGCCCGCATTCGACACGATGCTCGCCGAATCTGCCGCCGACTTGCCGCGCTGCGCCAGCGAACTCGCCAGTCGCGGTTATCAGTCGGTCGTGTTGCGATCCCAGATTGGGGCTTCGGGAATCGGCATGCTCAGGTTGCGGAATCTGGATCGACCTGAAGAGTTTCCTGCGGTCCCCGATTACTTTTTCTACGAAGGACCATGTCTTGTCCAAGGTTGGCTCGCGCCGGGAATTCTCGGAGTGCGATCGGTCATGAGTCCCAGCACGCAACTGTTTCTGGACGATACCGACGTCTACGCCTTCGACATGACAGAGCAGATTCTCACGCACGACAGCATTCATCAGGGGAACGAGTCGCCGCCGCCGTATCTAGCGAACTATCCCGGCTTGCGGGAAGAAATGATGCGGCAGGCAGATGTGGTGGGCGGCTGGTTGCATCAAACCGGTTACCGGGGAACGGCCAGCATCGACTGGCTGGTGGTGGTGCGCGAAGGGAAGTCGGTGCCCGATGTGTATGTTTGCGAAATCAATGCCCGAGTGACCGGGGCGACGTATCCTTCGTTACTGGCGCGGCATCTGCACCCCGAAGGTGCCTGGCTGCTCCGCAATCTGCGACTCAAGACTCCCACGAGTACGAAAGACCTGCTCGCCATGTTTGAAGGTCCGGGGCACTTGTATCATCCCGGTCGCAAGGCGGGGATCATTCCGCTCAACCTGAACTTTGGTCGTGATCAAAAGGTCCACAAGGGCCAGTTCCTGTGTATCGGTCGCACCACGGCAGAATGCCATCACTTCCTGACGTTGGCCGAACACGATCTGCCAGTCCAGTGGGATTCCGATCGGGACTAACCCCGTCACGAACACAACCTCCCTCCGCGCCACCAATTTCCCCGCCCACGCAACCACACCGCATCAACACCCTGCCCACAATGACCCACCTTGAGGACTTGCAGTCGCGGTTGATTTCGCTCACCCGCGATCTGATTCTGATTCCCAGCACCGAAGACCGTCCCGCCGAGCGGAAGCGCTGCTTCGAGTTTTTGCACAACCATCTGGACAGTCTCCCCGGCATTCAGTTCGATTACTACGACTGCAACGACCATCGTTCACTCGTGGCCCGGCCACAGGGAGTGGATCGCCCCGAAATTCTGCTGTGCGGGCATCTCGACGTCATCGAACATGCCCAGGCCGACTGCTATCGTTCACATATTGACGATGGCCGCATCTATGGGCCGGGCAGCGGCGATATGAAAGGCCAGATCGCAATTCTGGTCGAGCTGTTTCGCACGCTTCATCAACGGCATCCTGGCATCTCACTGGGGATCGCACTGACCTCCGATGAGGAACGAGGCGGGGCCGATGGAGTTCGATTTCTGTGCGAAGAGCAGGGGCTGCGATGCGGCTGTGTCATCGTCCCCGACGGCGGTTCGCTGGCCGATGTCACCATCGAAGAGAAAGGAGTGCTGCACGCCAAGATTCGTTGTAGCGGCCGTGAAGCTCACGGGGCGCGGCCGTGGTTGGGCGAGAACGCGCTCGAGCTGCTAATCGGTCGACTGCAGGTGCTCAAGCAATACTTCCTGCAGTTCTGGCCTGCGGCAGACATCGAAGAACAGGTGAACCACTGGTTTCCCACCTGTTCTGTGACCATCGTTGGCACCGACAACACCACGCCGAATCGCATCCCAGATTACGCTGAGGCTGTGGTCGACATTCGTTTTCCGCCGCCGCATACCGTGGCCACAATGACCGAAACGGTGACTCAACTCCTAGATCAGGGTTGTCAGCTCACGCCACTGATGACGGCGGAACCAACCCATCTGGATCCCGATCCGTTGTTCATCGACATCACTCGGGAGCTCAATGGCGGTCATGTGCGACTTGTCCGCGCTTCAGGCGGGAGCGATGGGCGTTTCTACCGCCAGTACGGCATTCCGGTCAATCTGTCACGGCCCTTCGTAGGCAACCTGCACGCCATCGACGAATGGATCGACATCGCGTCGATGGTGACCTACTACCAGATCTGCGAACGGTACATCGAGCAGAAGTTGTGCAAGCAGACGCCGTAACCAGCTGGTGCTGGGGACGCACACGTGGCGTCTGGCTCCAGAATCACTCTGTGGGCGCTTGCCCCATGCCGCTGAACCAACGGGTATCAACTACCACCTCGGCCCCGACGAATTGCTGCCGCCACCAGCGTGGTGGAACTTGATGGTCAACGCGCCAGCATGTGATTACAGATCGAAATCAACGACATTTCGGCCGGATTGAATCTCTGCTTCTAGCGTGGAGTTCTCGTTGTACTCTGCTGGCATTCCTTCTTCGGTGACGGGGACCTCGTCGCCGTTGTCGGGGTCGACTTTCGTCTTGCCGGTCGGCTTTGCCCAATGAATCTGCACCCGATATTTGCCAGCGAGCAGGCCTCGCTCGGCGGGAACCTCATACTGGCCGCCAATGATCGGAAGGCCAACCGCATCTCCCTCCTGGGGAGTAAAGATGATCGTCCCATCCTCGACTGGTGTTCCCCCTAAGGAGACTTTCCCGGTGATGGAGTTGAGCTGCGGGCCGGATTTGCCGCAGCCAAGTGTGAACGAAAGACAGAACAATCCCAACAGGAGATATCGGTACATCACAATTGCCTATGGTTAATTGGGGCGCTCACCAGCCGCTTGCGGCGAGGAAATCCTTGGTCACACAAGAAGAAAAGACCCAACCCCAACTGACGCTGAGGCCGGGTCCGCAAGAATCTGAGGATGCGGTTTCGGCATCCGCAGTCGTACGATTACCGCGTCGAACGACCACTTGATTGCGGCTGGTTCACTAGAACTCGCCGAGCACGTTGCCATCCTGCTTGTTGTACAGGTTCTGCCAGATATAGTTGCCACCGTTCTGGCCGAGAGTGGGATTCGACTGAATGTTGTCTGAAATGAACCGCACGGATCCATCGCACAGCACGAAGTGAGCACCGCCAACGTGCAGGCTGTTCACGTTCGTACGTGTCACTGTGGTGAGGTCCCCACTGCAACAGCCAGGAATGGTTCCCGCATAGGGTGTTCCGATACGCTGCTTCGCTTCAAAGCCCATGGAGCCAGCGGTTGCCTTCTTCGACGCCCAGATGGCCCCCATGGACTTGAACGGCTTGTCCCCATTCGAGAGCACCCGTTCACCCACCATCACGGTGTTGGACGTTCCATCTGTAATGTCCCGCAGGCGGACGCGAGAATTGTCGAGCGCGATCTGCAGGCTGACCGGGTAGTTTGAAGAACCGTAGTTGCTGAAGTTGGCATTGATGTCGGCGCCGACGTCCGAAGGACACTTGAATACCGACAACACGGTGCGAAGTCGATTACTATTCGCAGTTGCACTGGGGACATTCTGACCATTGGGAGAAATTGCATTATACAGCGGCGCCTGATCGGCGAACGGCAGAATGAACACGCTCCAAGCGTACTTATCGGTTGCACCACCAAGCGGCATGGTGCGATGCGTGTCATGGTAATTGTGCATCGCCAACCCAATCTGTTTCAGGTTGTTCTTGCACTGACTACGACGAGCCGCTTCACGCGCTTGTTGAACAGCGGGCAACAGCAGGGCAATCAAGATCGCGATGATTGCGATCACGACCAGCAATTCGATGAGGGTAAAACCCCGAGTTGACTTCGGTTTTGACGACATTAGGATAACTCCAATACAGGTGAAAGGTGGAATGTCGTGGCCCAAGGCCACAAGAAGGGATTATTAGAGTATCCGGTCGCCATGGCCTACGTCAATGGAGTGTGGCGACAATACACACCCACTTAGCCATGGTGGATTAGTGTGGGATTCTGTGATTGCAGCGTGTGGATTGTGCCGGATTTGCAGAAGCTCATTGTCAGGCCAGATTGGGATCGCACCTACCGATTCCTCATGTGACAATCGTGGGT
>JAGQQB010000287.1 GCA_020426425.1 Planctomycetaceae bacterium
ATGAGCCGGTAGTAAGGGTACATGGTATCCAGTGTTTCGGTCGCATCGCCGACAATGATCAGCACCTTGTGCATGGTTGGCTCGTCAGTTGGGGATCGAGGGAGAGGTCTCTATGATGGTAGCTGTTGCCGCGTGAGGAGTCATGCTGGTGGAGTAGAGGACTAGGGTTGAGGGACTAGGGACTAGCGTTTGGTGTTGATGCTCAAGTGACCTTGCCCGCTCACCTCCCCCTCACCCCTGCCCGCAGCAACGAACAGACATTCGTACAAACCAAATCGCGTCCCTGCGCCCCAGAAAGCTCCCGTTGACTGCCGACGAACTGCGATTGCTGCTGGATGAAGTTGCCCGAGGTATCGCCTCGCCGGAGTCGGCCTGGCAGTCGTTGCAGCCTTTGGCTCAGATGTCGATGCCAACATCGGACGGCACTGCAAGTGAATTGGTGCTCGATCTCGACCGGGCCGCACGATGCGGCTTTCCGGAAGTGGTCTACGGACCGGGAAAGAGTATCGAAACGATTCTGGAGGTCTTTGCGCGGCAGCAGGCAGCGGGGCAACAGTCGCTGGTCACTCGGGCGAGTGAGGATCAACTAGCAGCGATTGCCGAGCAGTTTCCGCTGGCGCAGATCAATGTTCGAGCGCGGAGCGCGCGACTGGGTGACGCAGAGCAAACACGCGGCCATGTCGTGGTGGCGACGGCGGGAACCTCGGATCGACCAGTCGCAGAAGAGGCGTGTGAAACACTGCGATGGATGGGGGTCAGTGTCGACCTGGTGATGGATGTTGGCGTCGCCGGTCCGCAACGGTTTCTGGCGCGACGAGAGCAGTTCCGCGCAGCCGATGTGGTCATCGTCGTCGCCGGAATGGAAGGGGCGCTGCCATCGGTGGTCGGCGGCTGGGTCGATACTCCGGTCATTGGCGTGCCGACCAGCGTTGGCTACGGGGCCTCGCTCGGCGGCTTTTCGGCATTGCTGAGCATGCTCAACAGTTGTGCATCCAACGTGACGGTCGTCAACATCGATGCTGGATTCAAAGCCGGTTACGTCGCGGGACTGATTGCTCGGCGGCAACAGGACACCACCACGGAATGACCAGCGACGAGATCGCAATCTGAAGTTGACACATTATGCAGTTCGAACCACTCGATATTCCCGAAGTCATTCTCGTCACCCCCAAGATTTTCGGGGATGACCGGGGCTTCTTTCTGGAGTTGTATCACCGTCAGCGATTTGTCGAACACGGGATCACGCCCGAGTTCGTGCAGGACAATATGTCGCGGTCAGCTCAAGGGGTGCTGCGCGGACTGCACTATCAGATCTCGCATACGCAGGGGAAACTCGTCACCGTGCTGAGCGGTGAGATCTACGATGTTGCGGTCGATGTCCGCGCCAGTTCGCCCACGTTTGGTCGCTGGGTCGGCGTGCGGCTGAACTCGGAAGCGCGACAGGCATTGTATGTTCCGCCCGGCTTCGCGCATGGGTTCTACGTGCTCTCCCCTTCGGCAGATGTCTGCTACAAGTGCACGGACCTGTATCACCCGGAGCATGAACGGACCGTGATCTGGAACGATCCTGCGGTCGGCATCGACTGGCCACTCTTGGGACCGCCACAGTTGTCGCCCAAGGATCTCGCCGGTGTGCCGCTGGCAGAGGCCGAGTGCTTTCCGTGATGCAGCGCTCGTTCGGTCCCGCTCAAGACAGTTCTGACATCTGCATGATTCTGCCGCACTCTCCTGTCAATCCAGGTAAACCGGTGGGAGTTTGGCTGCGGTAGGCATATTGTTCGAACGGCATCCAGCGACGACTGGGTAACTGAGTCACCTCTGGGGCCGATTCTGCCGATCATGTCGATGACGAATCTTGCGCGATCTGTCGCGCTGAGACTTGCACAGGGCGAGGAGGTCAAGGATGACCCGAAGATCGACACATAATTACTGGTTCTGGCTGGCGGCAGCATTTGCGATTGGCGGAACGTCCCTGCAATGGGGACCGACGTGGACTGGAGTTGAACGTCACGGCGCGGCGACGAGCGAAGGGCGTCCGCTCGATGTGGTCCGGCATCCTGGCGTGCCGGAGACCGCGTCTCAACGATCTGTCGGAACAACAGGGCGCACGATCG
This sequence comes from Planctomycetaceae bacterium, assembly GCA_020426425.1. GTDB lineage: Bacteria > Planctomycetota > Planctomycetia > Planctomycetales > Planctomycetaceae > JACKHO01. The sequence continues at coordinate 2,115 of JAGQQB010000287.1, forward strand.
TTCGCCCTGTACCAGCCGATGCCGAGATCGAAGCGACGTTCCGTGAGCGTCCTGAGGCGTTTGTCCAGCTGCCGCGTCGCAGCCAAGCCGAAGGGCTGGCGACGCCATTGGAGGAAGATGTCCGGGTCGCTGAGTTTCGCGATCTGTCCGAGGGGCGAAACCTGCGACAGGTGCTGCCGGTGGAGGATCAGCACCCCTTAATTGCACCGCGATCGCCAGCGGCACAGTCGCAGCGCGGCTCGGGCCCTGTCCGCCTGACGGGCAAGATCGTCCCCGTTGAAGACTGAACCGGCTGCGAAATGAATCGGCAACGGACGTCGGGCACGACCCGCGCACACGAATCCGCACTGAACTGACTGCATCGAGAGACAACAGGTCACGCAATGTACACGAGTTACTGGGGATTGAACCGCCGTCCGTTCGAAGAACGTCAGGAGGCCGAACTGTACTTCCCCGCCGCAAGTCACCAGACGGCACTGCTCAAGCTGCGATATCTGGTCGAACAGCGAAAAGGCATCGCCGTTGTGGCGGGCGAGCATGGATTGGGTAAGTCGCTGCTGACGCAGGTCTTCGAGCGGGAGAATTCCATTGGCCCGGTGATTCGCCTGCTGTTGCCGCAGCTCTCCGCGATGGAAACGCTCGCCTATTTTGCGAGTCGGTTGGGCTGTGAGTTGCCGCGCCGGCTGGTGGAGCATCGTGTGCTGGAATTGCTGGAAGATCGTCTTGCCGAATTGCAGCGTGAGTCGTCGCATGCGGTGTTGCTGGTGGATGACGCTCATCTGCTCGACAACTCGCATCTGAACGCATTGCGGCTGCTCTTGAACCTCAACGAACAGGGGCAGGCGGACTTCTCGATTATTCTCTGCGGAAGGACCCAGCTATTGGGGCGACTGCAGCAATTCGAAGCCCTCCAAACCCGCTCTGCCCTGCGAGCAGCGGTTGCTCCACTTGAGAAGGGTGAGATCCTGCCGTACGTCCGTCATCGATTGTCGGTGTGCGGCGCGGAGCAAGAGATCTTCACCACCGGCGCCCTCGACTCACTGTTCACGCACTCGCAGGGAATCCCGCGCAGGATTAACCAGATTTGCGATTTAGCCCTCCTGGTCGGCTATGTGGATGAATTGAACCACCTTGGTGCGATCGAAATTGAGGCTGCCGCTGAAGAACTCTTCGCCGTCGTGGCGCCCCGTCTGCATGCAGCATAGACGTGTGCGTGTAGTCAAACGACGATGGCTGTCCCCATTCACTCATGGGCCCAGTGACCAGTTGACCAGCGACACCAGCCGCCCAGGTGTTGGTCCGATTGAGTATCGAGTACGATAACCGGCTCGCGCCGCCGTTCCTCGATTCACACTGCCTCATGTCTCAGCCACCTGCTCCTCGTGACGTTCGCATGCGCGGCTTTCGCGAACGTGCGACCGTGGAGCAGGCATGGGCCTGGATCGACGCTGTCGCCGGAATCCTGCCAACGGAGGTTGTCCAGTTGGAGGAAGCGACTGGGCGCGTATTGGCCCGCGACATCGTTGCACCGCTCGATGTGCCGGCGTTTGACCGTTCGGCGATGGATGGCTTTGCGATTCGGGCGGGAGAAACGGTAGGGGCATCGGACTATCAGCCGCTGCCGTTTCGCGTGCTCGGCGACGCCCGACCGGGCGCGGCCTACGTCGGGACACTCGGCCAGGGTGACGCCGTGCGGATCATGACCGGCGCGCCGATTCCGGATGGCGCGGACGCGGTTGTGCCGGCGGAGCATGCACACGATCGAGGATCGCACGTGGAGCTGACTCAGGCCGTCCCTGCACGCAAGCATATCGGCTCACGAGGGGAAGACGTGCGAGTCGGTCAGGTGGTGGTTCCGGCAGGGCGACGATTGCGCCCCCAGGATCTTGGTGTGATCGCCGCGATCGGCTTTGCCGAGGTGCAGACCGTTCGACAACCGAGAGTACGGCTGCTGGTGACTGGGAACGAACTTGTTCTGCCGGGTGAGGCGCGGGGCGAGCATCAGATTTATGATGCGAATTCGTTCCTGCTGCGAGGATTGATCACACGCGATCTAGGCATGCTGGTCGAGGTGGTCCGTCTGCACGATGATTCCGCAGCGATTCGCGCTGCCCTCACCGCACCAGGGGCTGATGTGCTGCTCCTCTCTGGCGGATCCAGTGTCGGCGCTGAGGATCATGCGCCGGGCTTAGTTGCCGAGTTGGGAACGCTGGCGATCCATGGCATTGCCATGCGGCCATCGAGTCCGGCGGGAATGGGACAGATCGGCGAGGCACTTGTCTTCCTGCTGCCTGGCAATCCCGTCTCCTGCCTGTGTGCGTATGATTTCTTTGCTGGCAGGGCGCTCCGCATGCTCGCCGGGCTTTCGCCCGAGTGGCCACATCGTCGGCTGCAGGCGCCGCTCTTACGTAAGATCGCTTCGGCGATTGGCCGCGTCGACTACTGTCGCGTCCGATTAACTCCTGACGGCGTCGAACCGCTTGCCCTCAGTGGCGCATCGATTCTGTCGTCTGCCGTCCGAGCCGATGGGTTTCTGATCATCCCGGCGGAGTCAGAAGGTGCTGGGAGCGGGACTGAAGTGGATGTCCACTTGTACTGACCGCCCCCGTCGTCCACTTTCGATTGCATGCCTGAGGCGTTCGAAAAGCCCCTCCAATGCAAAAAGGGGAGTCGCCCGCTGCATCAGTACGGGGGCGAGGCTAAGACTTAACGCGAAGAGCACTCGCTTACGCGCCCGGTCACTGGAACGCCGCAGAACCACCTCCTGGAC
>JAGQQB010000288.1 GCA_020426425.1 Planctomycetaceae bacterium
CGAAACCGCTCCGTGGTGAACATCTGCTGAACTTTGCGGGCGAGCACGACATCGCCACTGGCGGCGACGACACTGGCGGGAAGTCGGCGGGCGATCTCTTCTGCGTGGCTGGGACCACTCAACGCGACGACGGCGCGGCTGCCGAGAACTTCGTTAATGATCTGACTGGGGCGCAGCAACGTGTCGATCTCGATCCCTTTGATCACGCTGATCACCGGGCGATGTTGTGTCAGGGACGTGGCGATTCCTTCTAACGTTTCGCGGAGGTACTTCGATGGGATGGCGGCAACCAGAAACTCCGCGCCATCGACGGCTTCCGCGATGTCAGCGGTAATCTGAACAGAGGCCGGAATCCTCACGCCCGGGAGCTGACGTGAATTCTCCCGCGTGCGATTGAGCTCCGCCGCCTGCTCCGGATTGCGTGTCCAGATGGCGACCTGCTGATCGGGATGTTCTGCCAGCAGAACCGAACAGGCCGTTGCCATCGCACCGCTGCCAAGAATGGTCGTTTTGGTATGCATATTCATCCGAGACGTTGATCAGGGAAGGAGCGAAAATCGTCGCGAAGGACCGGCAAAAACGTTACGACAGGACAACTCCCACAATCCGTGAAGAATCGTGTCGGTGGGAAGTTGCCATTCCATCCGCCAGCATGGACGTGACCTAAATTCTGAGTTGAGACCATGTGGTGTCGATACGTAAGCCGCCTGTGTCGGGCTGCGACCGTGACAGGCACCTTTCGGGAGTACGATAATGCAAGTTGCCTCAGAACAACAGGCCCCCTTTGTCGATCGTCGTCGCGGTGCGAGCAATGGTTCGACCCCTGGATTTGAACGTCGTCAGTTCTCCGATTCACGCGATTCAGGACGTCCTGAAGTGGACGAACTGGCCAAGGCAGTCGACCAGTACAAGTTGATGCATCGCCGCCGCTTCATCACGTTTGAAGAGCTGTACGACGTGATTGCCAGCCTGGGGTACCACAAGTAGGCTTGGTTCGTTGAACATTGAGGGCCTGCGGCCTGTTGAGCGTCGCTGCGCGACTGTTGAGGCGTTGAACGCTGACGGTTGGATGCCTGAAGGTTGATCGAGGAGGCTCCCGCAGGCAACTCACGGCCAATTGCTGACCGCTAACGACCGACGGCTAATCGCAGTTTGCCACAAATCGCTTCGGTTGCCGAGGGGCGAACCTTTTCCTAACATCCGCGTCCTGACAATGCCCAGCCCAAGTGGCGGAACTGGCAGACGCGCATGGTTGAGGGCCATGTGGGGGTTAACCCCGTGGAGGTTCGAGTCCTCTCTTGGGCATTGTTGAAAAGACTGAGTTCCTGCGGGATTCAGTCTTTTTTCATGCGCGGTCGAATTCGCAGCGACCTAGGTGACCGACGCCCTTCCAGGTTCATGGAAGATCTGCTGTCACCAACGAACTGTTGTTACCAACCAGAGATTCGTCCAATGTACTGTCCCCATTGCGGTCAACCTGTCGCAACCGATGCCGCCGATTGCCAATCGTGTGGCGAGCGACTGCCGCAACTGACGCGGCAGTCGGATGTCCGGCGCGAAGCGATCGAGATCGCCCAAAGTGAAGGGAAGATCGCGGCGATCAAGTTCTATCGCTCGGAAACAGGATGTGGCCTGAAAGAAGCGAAAGAGCAGCTCGAATCGCTACTGGAGGAAGAGGGCGTGGAGTTGCCCAGCACGGGCTGCCTGGGAATGCTGCTCCTGGCCGCGTCTTTGTTCACGTGTGGTTGGCTGTGGGCCTGAGTTATCCCTGGATACGCGTTAAGAGTGCCTGCAGAATCTCGTGATCGGCAGGGAGCGAACTGTTGAGGATGGGCCGAAGAGGCAGTGGTGTTTCGTCCATGCGATATGCGGTTCCCAGCCGGTGAATGCCATAGGTCGCGGTCTCAAAGTGGACCGTGGGCTTCCAGGGGGGAGTGACGTACGGTGGATTAAGGACGATGGTGGGCAAACGTCGAACGGTTTTCAGCGCCGCCGTCGAGAGCTTGTTGATGCCCGCCGTTCCGATGACCAGCATGGCGTCCACTTCGTTTCGCGAAAGCAATTCATTGGCGGAAAATTCCCCTGGATTGTAGCGAGGATAGCCGCGCCCCAAATGCACGCTGAAGGGATACCCGGTCTGCCAACACAGCACGGAGTCCGCTCCCGCGACATCACCGGGAATCCGCATGCGGCGGGCGACCCAGCGGGTGTGACGATGCAGGTCGGTGACCAACCGCAACAATGCCTCCACTTGCAGATGGGGAACGGGTCCGTGTGTGACGCCCAGTCCGAAGAACAATGCCCCAAAATCCGCCGATTGCAGTCGCAGCGCGAGTTCTTCAATCTGGCTGCGGGGCACGCCAGCGATTGTGTCCTGGAGCAGGCGATGGCCTTGAACGAGTGATCGCAACGCCCAGGCCAGTTCGAAATCGCGACCAGGCTGCACCTGAATGAAGATATCGGCCTGATCGGCGGTCGCCGTGCGTTCAATGTCGACAACGATCACGTGGCGATCCTGGCGACCACGAGGCACGAGCATGCCGGGGGCATCAACGAATCGCTCCACATGCCGGGGATGGCTCACGAGCGGATTGCTGCCCCAGTAGACAACGACATCGGCGCGATTGCGAATTTCCCCAAGGGTGCAAGTGCTCTCACCACTCACCTGCAGCGCGACAATGGATGGGGCATGGCAGGTTGAAGCATTCGTGTCGATGCTCGCACCGAGCCGATCGGCGAGTGCGACTGCTGCCTGTTGCGCTGGGGTACTGCTGTGCGAAAGTCCGTAGATGAGCGGGGCATGGGCTTGCGACAGAATGGTCGCCGCCTGATCGAGGCAGGCCGCAAGTTCGGTCGGCGATACGGATTCGCCGACAGCTTGTGGACCTGTCGCGCGCGCGAAGAACTGTTCCGCGAGTGGACAGCCGGGCGCGACGTGCGTTACCCGCTGATCGGACACACTCAGCCGAAGATCGTCACAAACACAGCCGCATGCCGTGCATGGGACGTCAATCAGCAGCGCATCAGGATTGCGGTCTGGGGAAATCTGAATACCTCACCTGCTCTGTCATCTGACGGACGGAATCCCTGGACAATACCTGTTGGGGACCAGGGGTCTCAACCGGTCGGCTGTGTGATCGGGCATGTGAGAAAACTCGGGGAAAAAGCAAGCCTCCGATGCATCAACGCTGGTCAACCTGTTGGCGTGCGCTTGCTTGCATCGCAGGTCACACTTACGATTCCGCCTGGAATGCCCCAGGGTATGAACTGAACCCCTCTTGTGTTGTGACTAACAGCTGGAGTGATTGATGAAAGTCGCCTGTTTGACCGGTGGTGGTGACTGTCCTGGTCTGAATGCCGTGATTCGTGGATTGGTACGGACGATTGCCAATAGCGGTGGCGAGACCATTGGTTTGCTCGAAGGATGGCGTGGCGCGATTGAAGGTAACTTCATCCCGCTGGATCCGATGAAGACCGACGAGATTCTGCCGCAAGGTGGGACGATCCTGGGATCGTCGCGAACGAATCCTTACAAGGACGAGAATCTCGTCAAGCAGGTGGTGGATACGTTCCACAAGCTGGAACTCGACGCACTCGTTGCGATTGGTGGCGACGACACGCTGGGCGTGGCCAGCAAGTTGTACTCGGACTACAAGCTGCCGACCATCGGTTGCCCCAAGACCATTGATAACGACCTGAGCGCGACTGACTTCACCTTTGGGTTCGACACCTGTCTGAACACCGTTATGGATGCGGTCGACAAGTTGCGGACGACGGCCGAGTCACATCGTCGTGTGATCGTGGTCGAAGTGATGGGACGGCATGCTGGCTGGATCACCTGTTTCTCGGGCATCGCTTGTTCTGCGGATGCGATCCTTGTTCCGGAAGAAGAAGCTGATCTCGATGCCGTGTGTGAGCGTCTGAAGCGGCGTCGTGCCGATGGCAAGATGTACGGCATCGTGATGGTGTCCGAAGGGGCGGAGCTGAAAGGGCAGAACCTGATCACCAAGGACGCCGAGATCGATGATTTTGGTCACGTGAAGCTAGGCGGCATCGGCGCCCGGGTGGCGAAGATCATTCAAAAGAACACCGGCATCGAAACCCGGGATGTTACGCTCGGGCACCTGCAGCGCGGTGGTTCGCCAAGTGCCTACGACCGCGTGCTCGGCACTCGGTTGGGGATTCATGCCGCCCGGCTGGCGATCAAGAAGGACTTCGGCAAAATGGTCGCCCTGCGTGGACTGCACATCGTGTCGGTGCCGCTGGCCGAAGCGGTGGGGACGATGCGGACGCTGTATCCAGAGTTCATGGACGAAGCGGGTGAGTTCCTGAAGTAGTCTCCGATGCCCTGTTGAAGAACGATCTGGCCCTCGCCACGGGAAGAACTCCTGCGGCGAGGGCCAGTTTCGTTGAGGGACCGCAGAGTGCGGCGGGAACCGGACGAGAGAAGAGTCCGGTTCGGAGAGAACGTTGCGAGGCGACTATGCCCCGTTGACTTTGGTGACGAAGACGGTGTCGACAGCGCTGATGCCGCCGTAGTAGCGGGCCTTCACGCGGAGGACGACATCGCGTTCGAACGCGGCTTCACTTTCCGCCCGCTGCAGGAAGGTCTGGACTGGCCAGATTTCGGTCCAGACGAACTGCCGACGGAAGTCGCCGAGATACCAGTCCGTGGCGGCGCTGCCCCCTTGTTCGTCAATGAATGGCGAACTGAGGACTTCGACCATGTTGTGGACGGGGTTCGCCGTCCGGGTTTCGCCTTGTGGGGTCGGCGTGACGACTTCGGTCGAGTTGACGATGCTGCGGGCGGTGCCGCGCAATCGTTCGGCGACGAGCAGTTGTCGCGTGGGGACGACG
>JAGQQB010000028.1 GCA_020426425.1 Planctomycetaceae bacterium
TAGGTACCATCGCGCCCGACGTTGACCACAATTTCATCCGGCAGTGCGGTCAGCGGTTGGGCGTCGGAGACGGTGGGGAGATCGATCTCGTATTGCCGTTCTGCCTGCGTGAACTGCGTGCCGACTAGAAAGAAGATCACCAGCAGCAGCACAATGTCGATCATCGGCGTCAAATTGAGCGCCGGTTCTTCCATGGCTTGTGTTTTCAGAGGCATAAGTCCATCTCCAGATCGCCCCAAGGGGGAAATGCCGTCGGCGGGTCAACGCTGCAACACCCAACAGGGAAGCAGGTAGTCCAATCCAGTGAACCTCTCATGAGTATATCGGCAAGCGGTCGCCAGGGAGAGGGCATTTCTTCCGAATGCGCCTCTGACGGGCGTGGTTCGCCCTGACGCATCCGCTCACGAGAATCTTTAGCGAGGTAGGTGTCAGCGACCACCGATTGTCGCAGGCACCAGTGCAAGGAACGATCGGCAGGCATTGCCGGGAGGACCGCAGAACTGGCCGCGACTGAGGACCTCTCGTTGACCCACTCAGGTTGGGAGACCATGCTTCCGCATCCTGGGAGACACCCTGCGCCGGATTCGGAGCGGAGTCTCTTCCCATCTTCATGCGAGCCGAAGTACGGAATCGGTGTGCTCCGAAATTTTCCCCTTCAACCCCTGATCTGCTATCTGCTTGTGGTCACAGGCGGGAGTGGCTGCGCGCTGTTGGAAGAGGAAGGTCGCTCGACGACCGCCGAGAATCCGTTGCCCCCCATCGTTGCCCCGCGCGACGCCGTGGAACTTGAGGTGTTCGTCGTCGACCGGACGGTCGGTGATCCGCTATTGGGAGCGGCGCTGTGGAACAGTCTGCACGAACTGTCGTCGACCCCGCCGCAGATCCGGCATTCCCTCGAAATGCACGGCATCCAATTGGCAATGAGTCCGTCGCGGCCACCGCAAACGGTCCAGGCACTGCTCGCCTTGTCTGGAGGGCAGGATCCTACACGCTGCACGTACATGAACACGTACGTGCTTCCAGCGAATCAGCCAATTCCGCTGCCGGTGACGGTCATGGAACCGGAAGCGAGCCTGAGACTTCCCGCCGATCCGGGCCAGCCGCTGGTCCTTAAGCATGGACATGGGCTGCTGCAGGTTCAGGCCTCCAAGGTAGAAGAGGGCTGGGCCCGCGTTGAAGTCACGCCAATGATCCAGCACGGTGCCGATGTCCCCCGCTATCGGGCGACGGCGGAGGAATGGGTTGTCGACCAGGGCCAGCAGGCGATCATGCTCTACGACCAGCGTTTCACCGCCGAACTGAACGAGGGCGAACTCCTGGTGGTCGGATACACCGGTGGTCAACCGGAGTCGGTTGGCGAACGGTTCTTCCGAGGCGAGTGGAAGAGCATCCCGATTGAACGACTCGTCATCATTCGCCTGCGTGGGATGCATCGAATCGATCCGGTGCGGTCGAACTGACTCTGCCGCAGATGGGGTCGCGGCACGGAATCAAAGCTGGCGCACTCATTCCTGCGTTTCTCCTCCACGCCATTGATAGTGCCGCACCCAAAAGTGGATGGGGCGACGCAGACGGTCGGGGAAGTCGTGTTCTTCAATCAATTCATAGCCGAGGGGAAGGCGCACTCGGGATTCCGAGCGGAACTGACCGGTCTCATCGAGCGTCCAAACTTCCGGAGGATGCGCACTCAGGAGTCGTCCGGTCGATTGGTAGTCGGTCAGTTGCAGCGCTGGACCGCTCAGGATGTTATCGCGGTGATTGCCTCGATACTGCAGTCGCCAGGTGTCCCGCTCGCCAACGACGGGTAATGTCATCGTGTAGACAAACGGCGACGAAACGACGACCAGTGCGTCGGCAGCTTGTCCATCGATATGTGCGATAGCGGCTGTCAGCCCGGGCACCTCTGCTTGTCGTATTCTCTGTACGTAGGAGGACCACATCCAGCAACTAGTCCAGGCGATCAAGAGTGCAATGGCACTGGCGCGAAGTGCGCGTCTGTGGATACCCGCGATCAACCAAAGTGTCGCCAGCAGGCAGAACACCTGGGCAAATACGAGATATCGCACGCCCAGAATGTTTCGCACATTGGCTGAGTACGCCCAAGTGCTGAGGATGGGGAATACCGCGAGCAAACCCAACAGCCGACCGTAGCGTCCGCCGCGCCAGATTGACAGCAGCCCGATACTCCCCCAGGCGATTGGCGCCCACCACAGATCGTCGGCACGGAAGGCAGGATCTTGCCCGGAGGTCAATGCCTTGCCCAACGCGGTGAAAATCTGCTCTGAGGTCAGCGGCGGCATCCAGAGTTGTCGATGTGCGCGCGCCTGCTGGAACTCGAAGGTACCGTACCAGGGGAACCAGACGAGCTGCAGTGCCGCAATGGTCAACGCCAGTCCGCCGAGCAGTCGCTGCCCTGACGTGTGGAATTCGGGCTGACGCAGTTGGATCAGACCTTCCACCAACAGCACCATAAGCAACGCGGCGACCGTCCACAGACAGTAATAGTGGGTCCACGACAACAACGCGACTGAGACGACGCAGCCCATCCAGTTCGAGAACCGTATGGGCTGCCGGATCACTTTGCACAACAGGATCGCACTGATCAGAGAGAGGCTGACGCCGAGCGTGTATGGACGCGCCTCCTGGCTCAACTGCACATGCAGCGGATCCAGGGCGACCAGGAGCGTTCCCACGAGCGGGAACAACTTCCGCGCGAGAACCTGTGGTTGCGTCGTCCCATCCTCTGAGGGACTGGGCCCCTGCTGCCGCACCAGCTCTCTCAGCAGCCCCCATGTCAGCCCAACGCCGACAACACCTCCGACGACGCCAAACATTCGAGCCGCAAAAATTGACGGCCCGAACAGGCCGAGCCAGCCGCGCATCAGCACGTAGAACAGCGGAGGATGGGCGTCGCGTGCAATGGCATCGAACATCGCGCTCCATGGAAGCTGGCTGATACGCCAGGAGCACGACTCGTCGAAGGTGAACGTGGTCGACGTAAGCTGCGTCGTGCGCAGCCACGTACCGAGCGCCAAAATCGCAATCAGTGCGACCACAGTCACCCAGCGATGGGCCGATCGAGGGCTACCGCTCACGCCTGCCGGTTTTGTCGGTGAATTGAGCGAGGGGGATTGGGAGCGAGAAGTCACAATAATGGCCCACACTGCCAGAGGTTCTGTTCTCGTTCATCCTGCCCGATATCTCCGGTCGGCTGATTGAAGTGGAGTCTCTGTACGGGATTTGTGCCGCCGGAGTTCGGACCACCGAGGCGACGCGCACTCTTTACCGAACTCGGCCACCGTTTTAGCATGTCAACTGAATTGATGCCCCTGTAAACCATGAGGCAACTGATGCACCGCTACGGACTGCTGTTGTTGTGGATGACAATTTCAACTGCGGGCACGGCACTGGCGGCGGAACCGGTGCTGTACGGGCGCGACATTCGGCCCATCCTCTCAGACCGGTGCTTCGCCTGTCACGGTCCTGACCGGGAGGGGCAGGAAAATGACCTGCGACTCGACACGCGGGACGCGGCGATCCAGGGAGCGATTGATGTCGATCAGCCCGCCAGCAGCGAACTCCTGGCGCGTGTGCTGACCGACGATCCCGACTTGATCATGCCGCCGCTTCAGGCTGGCAAACCACCATTGACGCCAGCGGAGATCGCATTGCTCAAGCAATGGATCGAGGAAGGGGCGACGTACACCGAGCATTGGGCCTATGCGCCCCTGCAGCGGCCAGATGTCCCTGCATCGGATCAGACTGCGAATGCAAGCGAGCATCCGATCGATCGTTTCGTGCGCGCGACACTACGCCGGCAGGGGATGTCGCCGAACGAACCGGCAGACCGGCGAACGCTCATCCGCCGACTGAGTTTTGACCTTACCGGACTGCCCCCCACCCCGGCTGAAGTCGACACGTTCGTGCATGATGCCAATCCCGCCGCCGTCGAAAAGTTGATTGACCGCTTGTTGGCGAGTCCTCACTACGGCGAACGGATGGCGGTCTACTGGCTCGATCTCGTGCGCTATGCCGATACCGGCGGCTATCACAGCGACAACGCCCGCGAGGTGGATGCGTTCAGGGACTACGTGATCGATGCGTTCAATGCGAACCTGCCGTTCGATCAGTTCACGATTGAGCAACTCGCGGGGGATCTGCTGCCGGACGCGACGCTACAACAGAAAGTCGCCTCGGGATACAACCGACTACTGCAGACGACCGAAGAAGGGGGCGCGCAGCCCAAGGAGTATACCGCGATCTATCAGGCTGATCGCGTACGGAATGTGTGCGATGTCTGGCTGGCGACAACAATGGCCTGTTGCCAGTGTCATGACCACAAGTACGATCCCTTTACGATGCGGGACTTCTATTCACTGGGGGCCTTCTTTGCTGACCTCAGCGAACGGCCCGTGGGACGACAGGTTCCTAACCTGCGGCTGCCGACTCCCGAACAGGCGACGGAATTGGCGATGTTGGGAGAGGAACTCCAACAACTCAAATCGCAGCCGATTGAACCGGAAGATCTGAACACCTGGGTCGGCTCGCTGATTGCCCGCCGCGATGCAGCAACCGATGCGTGGCAGGTGGTCACGCCGTCGACTGCGGAGTCTACTGGAAAGCAGCAACTCACCGCACAGCCTGATGGTTCGCTACTGGCGAGCGGGCCGAATCCCGACAAGGACGTTTACACGATCTCGTTACCGCTGTCGGCCGGGGAGTTCACCGGTCTGCGACTTGAAGCCTTGACCGACGACAGCCTGACGCGGAAGTCGCTCTCGCGAGCGAACGGGAACTTCGTTCTCACCGGGTTGAGCGTAGCGCTGGTCAAGGCCGCTGGCACCGAAACGCCAGTGGCCATTGCGTCGGCGATCGCCGATTACGAACAGCCGAGTTGGCCGGTGAAAGGTGTGCTCGATACTGACCCCAACACAGGTTGGGCGGGGAATGGGCATCAGGAAACAAAGTCGCGGACGGCGGTGTTTCGCTTTGCCGAGCCGGTCAAGCTGGAAGAGGCAGGCCAATTGCTGGTGGTCCTGCGGCATGAGTCGGGTCATGCTCAGCACAACATTGGACGTCCCCGACTGTCGGTGACGAGTCAGCCGGAGCCATCGATTCTCCCTGGGCTGGATGTCCCTGCGGAACTCGCCGGATTGCTCGATGTCGCGGAAGGTGAGCGGACTGCAGAGCAACAGCGGCAATTGGTGAAGTGGTATCGCGAACTGGCACCAGCTTTGGCAGATGTACGGCAGCAGATCGTTGTTCGAGAGCAACGTCAAAAGCAAGTCAACGAGAACGTCCGTACGATGCTCGTGGCGGAAACTGTGGCACCGCGCGATGTACGCATTCTGCCGCGCGGCAACTGGCTCGATGATTCGGGGGCCATTGTTTCTCCTGCCGTGCCCGAGCGACTGGGGGCGCTGGAACAAGATCAGGGGCGGCTGACGCGGCTCGATCTCGCCCGTTGGCTCGTGCGGCCGGATCAACCGCTCACCGCACGCGTGTTTGTAAACCGGATGTGGACACTCATGTTCGGCCGCGGACTTGCCCGATCGCTGGAAGACTTTGGGCATCAAGGAGAATGGCCCACACATCCTGAATTGCTCGACTGGCTGGCAGCGGATTTCATTGAGAGTGGCTGGGACGTGAAGCATCTACTCCGGACCATCGCCCTGTCCGAAACGTACCAGCAATCGTCTCAGGTCTCCGCCGAAGTGCGGCAAAGCGATCCTTACAATCGCTGGCTGGCGCGGCAGGGGCGGTTCCGACTCGATGCCGAGTTTGTACGCGATCAGGCACTCGCTGTGAGCGGACTACTGGTCGACGAAGTCGGCGGTCCGCCGGTCAAACCGTATCAACCGGCGGGATACTGGCAGCATCTCAACTTTCCACAACGTGAGTGGCAGTCCGACTCCGGGACAGCCCAGTATCGTCGAGGGTTGTACACGTTCTGGTGCCGATCGTTTCTGCATCCGAGCCTGTTGGCTTTTGACGCACCATCGCGTGAAGAGTGTGTCGCTCAACGGCCCCGGTCCAATACCCCGATGCAGGCGCTGGTGCTGCTCAACGATCCAACCTACATGGAAGCGGCGCGAGTGCTGGGGGCACGAATCGCTCAGTCTGCAGACAGTGATACCGCCCGCCTGCAATGGGCCTTCCAGCAAGTATTGCAGCGAGAAGCCAATTCTGCGGAATTGGAACTGCTACTGCGAGTACTGGCTCAGCAGCGAACAGAGGCTGCAGCGAATCCGACGGTTGCCGAACTGGTGCAGACCGGTCTCGCTCCGCCGACAGCAGGGGTAGATCCCGGGGAACTGTCAGCCTGGACCGCCATTGCCCGGACGCTGCTCAACCTTCACGAAACCATCACTCGCGAATGAGCGATTACGCCCCCAGTCGACCAGACTCCATCCCCTGGTTCGCCTTCGCTGGCGGATTGGTGCTGATCTATCTGCTGCCATTCGCCGCCGTGATTGTGGATGAATTCGTACTGAAAACCTTTTACTTCTGCTCCCTACTCCCCAATGAAGCGGGACCGATCTTTCATATGGTCTATTACCCGCTGCTGAAGCTCATGGGCCTGTGACGTGTGGGCGGCTCTGGCGGGGGCGATCCTTCGAGTGCGACCTACGAGGATCGCGATCCCGCAGACTCCTCGGGACAACACAGATGCGCTATCGCAGAGGGCTCTTGCTCAGAAAATGCTCCGCTCACGTTTCCGTCAGCACGCTGCCGCGTTCGAGGTTGATCACATCGTCGACTTCGCACTCATCAAACAGCGTCAGCAATGGGTCAAGGCCATGTTTGAGTTTGAACTCCATCTCATCCCGATAGATTGGAATCAGGGAGAAGAAACTGATGCTGCGAAATTCGTCGACCTCCAGCGTTTGAAACCCCTCCGGGACCAGGAGCGGTGGAAGCAGCAGATTGCAGCAAAAATCCGTCCCGGGACCGAGCGGTTCAGGCGGGTCGCCGTTGGGGACGGTGTGACCGAATCCCAGCCACGTATCGTACTCATGCGGAAATCGGGCGAGCATCTTTAGCCAGCGGATCGGCCAGTAATACTGCTCGTCCTCAAATGCTTCCATCGAGAGGGGCCAATCGGCGGGAAGCATGACGAGCAATTCCGCGTACCGCAGATCGTCCGCCCCTTCAGGCGTGTTCATCGGCGCTTCGCTCATCCCACTGGTGACCAGCGTGTACCACGGACGGTCCTCGGTGGGTTCGACCACATGCACGTCGATATGCACCAAATCCGACACAAGTTCGTGAAACACATTGGCCACCGGCCCCAGGTGCGTTTCGATGTGTGCAGAAATCTGTTCGATCCGGTCTGGATCCCCTTCTGTTGGCTCGAACGGGATCGTCCGTGATTCATGCCGCCAAATCACAGAGCCACTTTGGGAGACTTCCACATCGTCAGGCACCGACTCATCGATTTCAGGAACGCGAATCTTCGCACCGCAACTTTGGCACTTCCCTGACTGCCCCGTCCGTTCACGCGGCACTCTCAATTCCGCATCGCAATCAGGACAGCGAAAGATGATCGACATGGGCGGCCCCAGATAGATCGTGGATGTGTAAACGAATTCGAAACAGAGGTGAGTGAGATTTTACCGAAAATCCACTTTCAGCGTTAGACCGCCTCGTGCGGCTGATTTGTGGGTGGGCGCAAGCAAAACGGCGGTGAGGAAACTGCCTCCTCACCGCCGCTGGATCAATTGACGTTTTCGTCGATCAGTTCGAGGAACCGGAACTAGTTACCGGCACCGCGCTGAGTCAGCGTGACAGCGGCCGAGACATTGGTTCCTGATGTGAATCCCTGAAGCACATCGGCTTCCAGGAACCCTCCAGCAGCAACGATACTGCCAGCACCGGAGCGAATCAGGCGATCATTCAGACCGTTTCCGTTGACGCCGACAGTCCACTGGATGTTCCCAGCGATGTTGATCGGAGCGATGATGAAGTTGGTACCGCCTGAGGTCACCGTCAGGTTGTTCAACCCGGTGACCGCCGCCCCAAACTGAGTGCGTCCGCCGCCCGAGTTGACAGTCAGATCAGCACCAGCCGACGTAACCGCACCGGTGAGCTGCACGTACTGATCAGCAGCACCACCACTTGCAATGGATGTCGTCCCGACGACATCAACAGGTCCAATCAACTGGACGTTTGAGGTCGAGGCAATCGCTCCGCCGAGCAGGTCAATATCCAGACCACGGACAACGATGTTAGACGCGCTCACAGATGCGAGGTCGACATTCGCGGCAGTGCTACCACCTGAGGAGTCGATCTGGAAGTTGCCGCCGATATTCACGTTGCCGTTGAAGGTCACCGTGTCGATCGCACCGCCCACTCCACGAACGAGCACGTTGCCACCGCCAGTTACATCGCCAACCACACTCACGCTCTGACCGCCAGCAACGCGGAACAGAATGTTGCCAGCAAGGTTGAGGTTGCCTGTCACATCAACCGACCCAGCGGTACTGAAGATGCCACCGTTGAGGTTGATCGTATTCGCATTCAGCGTCACATCGCCTTGAGCAACGACGGCTGAGATGAAGTTAAAGTTCAGGGTGTCCGCCGTCGCGCTGAAAGCACCGAAATTCGGGCCAACTTCACGTTCAAAGGTCACGGTCGCCCCAGGCGCGCTAAGGCTCAGGTGGTTGTTACCCCACGAGGAACCAGTATTCGCGACCACGGTCAAGGTGCCGCCCATCGTCTGCTTTTCGATGAATGAATCACCAGTCCCCACCGCACCGCCGACACCAGAGAAGTTGATGGAATTCTCAGGCCGGAAGGTCACAGTGTGCGTCCCTTGCTGAATCGAATCCCCAATCACAATATCCTGACCAATCAGGATCAGTGGAGCACCAACATCCAGACTGCCCGTCAGCAGGTCATCGTTGCCATCGTCGCCGAGGCTCAATGTCGTCGTCAGCGACGATCCGATGGTGACCGAATTGAACCCGGGCTGGATGAAATTGAAGCTGGTCGTAGTGATGTTCCGCGGACCAGCGGTGTTCCGACGAATGACCAGATCCGCAGTCCCGTTCAGATTGCCTTGGGGAATGTACAGATCGGCCTGAAAGATCATGTCGCCCCCATCAACTGTCACGGCATCCTGAGTTCGAACAGTCGCCCCCGTTGCAGTCAGCGAGTTCAGTGGAGTTGTGCCGCCGACGACATCTAAGAAGTCAATGAAATCACCGACCACGCCCAAGTCGCCAGCTCCATCGACGGTCCCTTCAAATGTCACTGTTCCGGTCCCAACGTCAATGTGTGGACTGCCAGCGATGTTGATACCACCAGCGCCTGAACGTACGGAAACGTCGAGGTTGTCTGTGAAGACACTGCCGGAGAAATTGATCGTTTCGCCGTTGATGAGGACGTTATTACCGGAAACACGTGATCCTGCACTTCCGATGTCCCCATTGATGGTCACCGTGTCGTTGCCTTCACTGGCGTCGTCGTGAATGACCAGCCCTTCGTCGCCCGCACGGAATCCATTGATGATGACGGTGTCATCACCGGCGTTGGGGTTGATCTCGATTCGTACGAAATCGGTCACGCCTTCCGCCGTTGGTGCGTGAAATTCAACGATGTTCGCGGCAGGATTCGTGTCCAGCCCAGCCAGACCGCCAATCGCATTGATCGCAGTTCCGCTCGTGTCTTCGAACCGGTACACACCCGTGCCCGGATTGTAGGAAACGACGAAGTTGTTCACCTCCGCACCGCCCCCCAACACAATTCGATCGTTGACTGTTCCAGAAGCATTGATCAAGTTCAGATTCGACAGCAGCGTCCGATCTTCCAAGAGTTCGGATCGGACCGCGCTACGGCGGCGATGTGGACGACGGACGGCAAACAGCTTCTGCATCAGACGACGGAAAAACATACTTCTCTCCAGATGGCGAGGGGCGGCCGCAATGGGTGGTTCGGTTTTGGTGCCCGTTGGATCAGGTGGTTCAGCGCGCACTGGCGACGCCGACTTGCGTAATGGTACCACTCCCTTGTCGCAACAGGTTAGGTATTGTGGGCAGGCTGCATTGTCAAGTCAAGGAGTCGTACAAACTTGGTGAATCGCACAGTTCGTACCAATTGTTCGAAAAATGCACGTCGGACATGGTGAAACTGGGCCGAACACTGCCGCTGAGTCACTTCTATGACGAGCATTTCGCTGAAGGAAAAGCCGAATCAAGGAGTCGATCTGGGCGGACGGTTCGCGAATTTCAGAGCATCCAGCAGTGTGGTGATCCCTCCCTCACCACCGGCGAAGTTCAGTGAAATACGCAACCTCGCTGTGTCTCGCGGCACGGTAGGAGGGCGAATTGCGGCAACCATGCATGATGCGTGCAGCAATGCCTCAGCCAGAGCCGTCACATGATCGTTCGATCCGACGATGATCGGAATAATTGGGCCTGCAACTGCTGATGGCACGTTCCAGCCAGCTGCAGTCAAAATCCGTTTGATCTCGGCAGACCGTTCAGCCAGCCAGGTGCGTCGTTGCGGCTCTCGGTCGATGATGTCTAACGCGGCCAACGCGGCACCACATGCGCCTGGCGTCAACGCCGTCGAATACACCTGCGTCCGGGCCGAATTCCCTAGCCAGTCGATCACTGATTTTGGTCCGCAGATGAATCCCCCTTGAGATCCCAACGCCTTCGACAAGGTGCCAACAGCGATCACATGTGGCGATTCCACCCCACAGGCTTCCAGCAACCCGGTCCCCCGATCTCCGAAAACCCCGGTCGCGTGGGCCTCATCGACGAGTAACATCGCGTCATGTTGCTCGGCGAGGTGAGCCAGTTCGCGCAGAGGAGCAACGTCTCCATCCATGCTAAACAGGCTGTCGGTGACAATCAGTCGCCGTCGCGCGTCGAGCGCCTTGTCCAGTTCTCGTTCGACGGTAGCGACATCGCCATGTGGATAGACCCGCAGTTTGGCTCCCGACAGTCGACATCCATCAACCAGACTGGCGTGATTCCACCGATCGCACAGGACGACATCCCCCGGACCGACCAATCCACAAATTGTCCCCACGTTGGCGGCAAAGCCGGTTGGAAAGAGCAAAGCGGCCGGAGTCTGTTTAAACTCGGCCAGTCGTTGCTCCAGCCGCGCATGCCAGATTGTGCGGCCTGTGACCAGAGCGCTCGCTCGCGCGCCGGTGCCGCACTCCGCAGTGGCTTCTTCGGCCGCCGCATTGAGTCGTGGGTCTTCGGCGAGACCAAGATAGTCGTTGCTCGCGAAATTCCAGAGGACCGGAGATTCCCCCTGCTCGGTCACCAGACGGCATCGCCCTCTCGGCAATGGTACCACCTGCCGCCGCATCCGCAGCAGCCCTTTCGCCGCCAGGTCCTGGCCAGCTTCGATCGTCCAGCGAAACGGATCGCGAGGGTTCATGTGAGCGAGATCACGTGATTGCTCAGCCGCTCGTAGCCAGCATCAGTGATGAGGTAGTTGTGCTCAATCCGCATGCCTCCTTTGCCTTCTTCGTAGGCGCCCGGTTCCAGCGTGATCACGTCACCAGCCATCAACACATCCGTGCTATCAGGGACGAGAATCGGTGGTTCCGGATGCCCCAGACCGAGACCGTGACCGGCATGATGCGGGAACAGTTCTGGGCGTCCTGCGTCGCGGAACGGTCCGGCGACAGCGGCATGGACATTTTTCGCGGCAACTCCCGCCTTGAGCACCTGTTCACCTGCGGCCATGCCTGCCTGACACAAGGCAAACATCGTTTGCACACCAGAACTCGGTTCACCGACTGCCATTGTATTGGTGAAGTCGCTCCGATACCCATCGAGCACGACGGAGTAGTCAAGCACAAACAGATCGCCTGACTGCAGGATGTAGTCGGTCGGCAGACCGCCGGTCTTGGGAAGTTTCGCGTTCGCGGCCCTGAAGTCGCCGTACACCAGCGCTGGTCGTCCCGCCGCCTTGACCGCCGCTTCCTGAACACCTCGGTAAATGTCGAACTCGCTCAGTCCAACACGCAGATTCTCGCGCATCCAGGCCTGACCAGCGTCGCCCGCCTGCATGCAATGCTTCATCAGGGCGACTTCGTCCGGCTCCTTCTGCCGACGCAGATGCCGTAGCAACGAACCGACTTCGGCCTCATGGGGCGGCTCCAGGCACTTCGCCGCCGCGACCGACAACCACTCCGATTCCACGGCCCCAGTCCGCCCCTTGAGTCGCGGCGCCACTTGTTGCAGGGCTTGCAACAACGCATGATCGCGATTGATCACTGAGTGCTTGTGGTCGTACCAGGGGGTCAGGACTTCTTCGTCCACAAACGGCTTATGCGCCGCCGACCGGATGGCGAAGTTGTCGCCCATTAATGTGGCCGCGCCCGAGCGTTCGAGCAACAACAAGCCCCGTTCTCCACCGGAAAAGCTGAGGGGCTGTACCCAGAAGTTTGCCAAGTACTGTACGTGCCGGGGATCGGCGATGAGCACCCACTCAATCTCCTCCGGCAAACGCTCCCACATCCGGCGACGGCGTGATTGGCAACCTTGTTCGGTCAACTGCATGGTATTGAAACTCTGTTGGAGGTGATGTTCGGAGAACTCAGCGCGGGATCGAAACCAGCCATGCCACACCGGATGCAAACACATCCTGCATCGAATTGCGACGGCTGTACAGTAAGGCGGCCAGCCTCCTCTTGCTGATTCCATTCTGGCCACTCTCACGGCATTTGCCAACCACATGCAATACTGCCCAGAACGGGCGGGCGTTTGAGGATTGGTGGTCACCTCTTGCAAATGGGAAGTGGTGTCTTCAGATCGACACCGCTGAAGCTGGCAGCGTCGGGTACGACCACCATCTGGCAGATGTCCCTCCGGATCTGGTGCATTCCTACTCACAGAAGTGGAGGCTCGCTCGGCATGATATACTCTGAAGATCAGGCAACTCCGATCCTGGAGATTTCCCCGGCCGAACTGTCCTGGCAATTGAGGTGGTAAGATGCAAATAGGAATGGACCGCAGGGAATTCGCGCAGCAGACATCGTTGGCGTTGGGGGGCCTCATGGCGGGGATGTGCTTGGATCCTCGGTATCTCGTCGCCGAAGAATCCGATGGCCCTGACGATCGGTTGCTGCTGCTCGGCTTAAACGCGCTCGCGCGTGCTCATGAGTCAGACTACTTTGTCGATGGCCACAAAGGGGCGAGTCTGGTGGCTGCGCATTTGATGTGTATCGATAACGCACTCGACAAGGCGACTCGGTCGCGAATTGTACAATTGTTCGATTTGAACTGGGCATCGCAGAAGCTGTGTGCCCCGTTTCCCAAGGAAGATCCGGCCCCTGATCAAATCCAGAAGATCGGTGCCGCACTGGCGGATGGCAGCGGCGTGCTGCGACAGGTGGGGCATGACGCCATTTTCGCGATGCTGGCGATCAAGGCGTTTCGCATGCTCCCCGAGGCCGCAACGCCGCAGCGGATCGATGGAGTCTGCAAGATGATCCGAATGTTTAAGCCGTGGCGTGACATCGCCCCCGCCCCGGACGTCATGCCACCGCCGTTTAGCGACAGCGTGGCTGCGTCGAGATTCATTTTGAACGAAACGAGCATGGCGATTGATCGCTTCGTCGGCTTTGGGCAAGGCTTCTCGGGGCATATGCTCACCTTCGGTCAGTCGCTCGTGGAACTGGCCGACATGGGGGACGAAGAATGGGCCGAAAGCTGCCGAACCGCCTTCTGCAAATACGTCACCGTCACCAGGCAGGGGCCGACGCCGGATGACAAGCGTTTCAAAGATCACCCACCAAGCCAACTCCGCCCCAACAGCGCTGAATACTGGCAACGGCGGGGCGACCGGACCTTGGGCATCGGCCACGTCTTCAAATACCCCTACAGCTACTACGACCTCCTGGACCGAGCCAACGATGCCGAACTCACGCAACGGCTGGATGCGCAGGCGTATCATATTTTCTGAAGCACGCTAAGATCGGGAAACGACACGCCGACCGGGGGATACAACATCGATTCCGACACTTCTATTCGACCACCTTGAGCACCAAGGGCGTTGATGACACCACAGTGGTGTCGTTCCCTTTCTTGTGTGTCGCGGTGAAGACGACGGAGTAGGTGCCCAGTGGTGTCTTGTCATTCGAGTCGAGGGTCAGTTCGATTTCTGTTTGGCCTTTCGCGATTGGTTGTGGTGGAAGATTCAAATTGGCGGGGAAAGCGTTCTTGTCGGGGTTGGTGGCGAGGGTGATGGCTTCGTCGAGGCCTTCTCCCCGGATGGCAATGACCTTCACTTTAGGCTTTTCGCCTTTCTTGAACTGCAGTTCGGCGGGTTCAAAGCGAATCGAGAGAGGTTTTGCCGGGGAGGAGGCACAGGCAAGGGTCTGTTCCCATTGCGAGGGAAACACAGTCAGCGAACTCCAGTGAGGTCGCAGGGCGTCGTGGGCGGAGGCGTGACTGGTCAATTCGGTGTCGCCGACCTTGGCAGTACCGATGATGTCGATCGGGGCTAGAGCAGTCGCCGCATACTCCGGTTTGGCGACCAGGGTCAGCACACCGGCATTCTGGCCGGGGCCGATGTATGCGGGGGGACAGGTGACCCCGTCCGGAAGATTGGTTGCCGTGAGCAGGATCTCGCCGCCGTAATCGATCCGCTTGACTGTGACCGGGATCGCCAGCACGCCGCCTTGCGGGATGCTTAATGCATCGGTACTGATTTGCAGTTCAAAGCCAGGCGTGCGCGGCCGCACCTGAATCTGCCAGGCAAACTCCGGTCCACTTCGGCCAGAGAGTTCTCGTACTTCGAGCACATAGTCACCAGCGGTGGCAAACGTGGCGGTCACCTGGCCTTCTGCGGTCCCTGCATCTTCGGCGGCAACGAGTTGTCCGCCGTCGGGCTTGAGAATGCGGAAGCTTAGATCGCTGGGGGAACCGACTTCGCGCGTGATGCCGACGAAATCGAACTTTGTTCCTGCAGTGACTGTGAAGACGAACCGATCGACATCACCCGGCGTTTCGAATCGGCCATGTAGATCGGTCCCGAGTTCCACCCGGTTCGCCTGCTCACCCGCATCGTTCGGCTCTTGTTCACTCGCTTGCGGTCGTTCGCTGACAGCCACCTGTCCAAAGGCGAGTTGCTGTCCGCCATTGCTGGCGATGGCAACTGGCAACCAGTGGGCCGTTGAGTCGCCCGGTGCGGCGACGGAGACTTTTGCAGTGTCAGCAGACTGGAGTCCGGCAAACCCGATCTCCGCAGATTGCCCGCGCTGCACCGCCGCAGGGTAGGGAACATTCACTAACGGGAAATCGCCCATGCGGAGCCGATAGACGTGTGATCCGCCCCCTTTGAACTGCATGTCCCGCACCTCGATGAGGAACTCACCCGAAGTCGCGAAGGTGTACGTGAGCTGTGCATCGGAACTGAGGCCGGGGGTGTCGTCGGCATAGGCGAGTTCATTGCCAGCGGCGTCGTAGAGTGTGAGAACGGGATCGAGTGGTGATCCGAGCCGACGACTCCAGATCTCAAAGTTCACCACCTGCCCAGCCTCCACTGAGAAGCGGTAGAAGTCGCGTGAGAGGTTGTCGATCACGCCATCGGCGGCCGCGGGCAAATTGATGACCTGCGCCGACGCCAAACTCCCATTGCCACCAGCATCGAGCGCGGTCGGCAGGTCATCGACGAGCAGCAATTGCAGTCGGCTGACTCCGTTATCGGTCAACACCCTGAGGGCATGCACACCGAGCGGCGTCTCCGCAGGTACGGCTAGACGGTACGTTGTTGTCGCCTTGTCGTTCCCGTTCCCCTCGATGTCCCCCAGTGGCGGAACCGCCGGAGCACACGACGTCCAGCATTGCTTTGCGCCAGCCAGATTACTGCCGGTTGTCCTTAGGTCGACCGTCTGCCCACGCTGCACACCAACAGGACGCAGCGTCGTCACCACCGGCACCTGTGCTGATGCGTTCGCACACATCAGTAACAAAGAGGACAGAAC
>JAGQQB010000289.1 GCA_020426425.1 Planctomycetaceae bacterium
AATCGAAGACCTCGTGGAACGGTCGTCCGTGATCATGATTGCCCCGCGCGGGAATTGTCGGCAGCAGGCGGCAATCGAAGACCTCGTGGAACGGTCGTCCGTGATCATGATTGCCCCGCGCGGGAATTGTCGGCAGCAGGCGGCCAGCGCTGGTGGTGGTCAGTTCGTGATCCGACATCCACTCCGACCATTCGGCAAGATTCGGCCCGCTGGCGATATAATCACCTCCATGCGCGAAGGCCAGAATGTCGTCATTGGGAGTGTCGTTCTGATGCGATGCCTCAAACAATCGGGCAATGCGTTCGTTCATCTTGCGTCGTGTGGCGCGATCAGACCGCGAATCGCCTCCGTGCAATATGCTGAACTCGCGATCTCCTGCTGGCGCGGTAACGAAATACAAGATTGGGGAGACCTCGTCGTCGCTGATCATCTGAACGTCATAAGCAGTCTCCGGCTTGAGGTCGGTCAGATGTGCGTGGTGGTAATACAACTCCAACTGCCCGCCAGTGTAGCGGCCACTCACGGCGACGCGCGTCCCTTCGGTATCGGGGCGCCCCCGTTCGGAGAACTTCACCGCATGCACCTTCCCTTGCGCGGCGGTGCTCCAGCAAAGTGTCGCCGAGGTCGCCGGATCAGACTTCCACAGCAGCCGCCACTGCGCAGGTGTGGTTCCTTCCAGTGGCGCATCGGCCTGCGCTGATCCGGCGACGAGTATTGTCGCGTGGAGCAATAGGGCTAGCCGAAGTATCGCGGTATCGCTGGAGAACAGACTCCGGGAACGCTGCATGAGATCATTCCTGCTCGACAATTGAATGGATCACCTGACCAGTGTGAGACCCTGACCAGTGTGCGACGAGGTCCGCGATATTGTACTGCGTCGATCCCAGAACAAGCACGCGAGTGTGAGCGGCAGTCCCCAGTTCGCCGCTCGCAGTAATGTCTCTGGCCACGCTCCCCAGCCAAAGGCAGTGATCCGGCTGAGCGAAGTGATGACACCCCAGACCGCCATGTAGAGTGCCAGCTCCCGCCGCGACGTCAGCAGCACCAGCACCGCCAGCGCAAGATCCATCAATCCGATCACCGTGAGGCACGTTTCCGCCTGCGTCTGCTGGAATGCGAACTCGCCCCAGTTCGCTGCCGATAACAGCAAAAGATCCGTGAACGGTCCGTAATGGTGGAACGCTTTCCAGCCATGGACCGCAAACGTCACGGCGCACGCGATCCGTAACTGCCATGAGAGCAGCGTCCAGGCGGTTCGCGGTTCAGCGGTCTCGCAATCAGTCCACGCCCACAACAACGCCACTGGAGCACAATACCGCACGGCATGTTCCCCCAGCGCCAGTTCCGCATACGTACTGCCGCGAACCATGTCGGTGAGGGCGAGCAGAAATGCCCACAGGGACATGCCGGTGAGGAGACCAGCGGCGATCCACCAGGTGGACTGCAGACGTGTGGTCGGCTGGCGCGCATGTTGCGAACGGTGTGTCGAATACAGAATCAACAACGGGAGCGCGGCCAGCAGTGTCCCGAGGGTTCCTGCGTCATCGATCCGCTGTGCCCACACTTCCGGCCACGACCAGTCAAAATACAGCAATCCGTAAATGTCGCTTTCGGTCTCAAACGTCGACAGCAAGTATCGACCCCCAATCCCTACCGATTGCAGTACAACGCACAGCAGCAGGCACAACAATGCGACCGACTGCGCGCGGCGCGGACAAGCATCAGGTGAGCTGTGATCAGTTCTAGGCATGGTCCAATTCGCTGGGAACAGCGAAGTGTATCAACCGAAAATGGAACAGGCGATTACCGGGGCAGGAGGTCGCCGGGGCAGGATCCAGCAGACGGCCGATCCTCCCAGGACTCGCGAGATGCATGTGAGTCACATCTTCAGCCTGCGCCTGAACTCTGGACTGCGAAGCCCGTGGATGGAAAACCGCGCGCTGTCGCCAATCAGGCGGGCAGCCTATCATGTCTGGGATAAGTTCGACCCGACTGTGGCCCCATGGTGTCGTGAGATTGACTGAAACGGTAAGGAGCGCGGATGTTTGGTTTGTTTGGCAAGGACTGGAATGTGATTGCGATCATGTTCGAGCGCGGGGATCTGTATCGGGTGAATGGCCAGCGGGCGAAAGGGAAGGCGGCGACGAAGGCCCGGGATGGGGCTCGACTCCACGAACGCACGATTTTGTGGGCAGTCTTCGATCAGAAGGGCGCGCTCAAGGAAACTGGTGAAGGAACCGCTTCGATGCAAGCCAACGCACAATCCGTCGCGCAGCTCAAGAAAGAACTGCGGACAAATCGTACGGTGTTGGAGGTGCTGCAGGCCCTTGAGACCAAAGATTCGGCGAATCTTTCCAAGCCGCTTGTCTGGACTGGATACCCTCGCAAGCCTCGCCCGCCGCAGGAGGACTGAGCGTCAACACAACCGCAGGAACAGCATCAGTTCGATGCGGGATTTCTCCTCGATTCACGGATGCGAACCGCATTAGCAGAAAATCTTGCCGCCATCGCACGAGTGAATGACCAGCATCTGGTATCGAGTCGAGCGTCCAGCTAGCATGGCTGAGCGGCCCATACATCAAGGTAGGTTGTCTGATGCGGTACCGTCCCCGTTCGCCCCGATCTCGCGGTTTCACACTCATTGAACTTCTGGTCGTGATTGCGATTATCGCGATCTTGATCGCCCTGTTGCTGCCTGCGGTGCAACAGGCGCGCGAGGCGGCACGGCGGACGCAGTGTCGCAACAATTTACACAACCTTGCGATCGCCGCGCACAACTATCACGATGTCTTTCAACAGTTCCCCCCGGGTAGCATGGGACCGATGAATGGGCCGGAGAACTTCCCGGCTGGCTGGCATGATCCAACGTATGGGGCGGCTTTGCCGCTGGGCCACTTTGGCTGGCCGGTTCCGCTGCTGCCCTATGTCGAAGCAGCCGCACTGCACAACACGATCGATACTTCGCAACCGGCGTATGTGCGCACCGTTAAGGAGTACGGTTCAGAGCGAGGACCGTTTGGAAGTTTGGTGAACGAACCTGCGTCCCGGATGATGCCGCGCGTCTTCGTTTGCCCATCAGCACATCGCACACAGCCCGAGAACGAATTCAAGGACTATGCGATCAACGGGGGGACCGGTGAATGCTGTCCTGACCGCAATTTCACGTCCAAGGGGATGGGGCATGTGAACAGCAGCATCAAGTTTGCGGACGTCGCAGACGGCACGAGCAACACGATTTTGTTCATCGAGTTCACTCACTGGGCGAACCACAGTTTCATTGCCGAAGGAGATGGGGCGAATCCGTTCTTCTTCGTGCATCATACTTCCGAAGGTTATGTCACCTGCTGCGAACACGATGGTTCGCTGTCGCCGCCCAATGCGAACATCTTTAATGACCGCGGCGCCGTGAGTCCTCACGAAGGGGGCGTATGCGCCGCTTTGACGGATGGGTCAGTACGGTTTCTCAGCGAAAACATCGATGGCAATACCTATCGCCACTTGTTTACTCGCCGAGGTCGGGAGCCGATCGGTGAGTACTAACGACTGCGCCGCGAACTCCGGTGAGATTGGCGTTGTTCTTTTTGCACGCAAGACGCTCGATCGCGAAGCGATTCACGAGGATTCCACCATTCTCTGCCGCAATCACAATGACGTTGTCTCGTCAACGCTGGACATCTTGGTGCGCCGCATCACATGCAGTGGGATCGCGGCATTCGCCGCTTGCATGTTGTTCATCCCTGCCGGATGCGGACGCGATGTCGGAGTCCCGATCGCGCCGATCCGCGGGGCGGTCACGCATCAGGGGCAACCCATCGCCGACTTGTTCATCAACTTTGAACCGGTCAAAGGGCGTCCCAGTTGGGCAATGACCGATGCCAATGGAAATTACGTCGCGCATTACACGCCTGATGTCCCGGGCGTATTGGTCGGCGAGTGCCGCATTTGGGTGACACTCAAGCCGAAGTCGGTGGAAGAAGATCAGCAATTGCGAGGCGGTACGCATCCCCGTCAAAAGGAATTGGAAGCAATACTGACAAAATACAGCCGCGAAGGAACCCCGCTTAGGGAGACCATTGAATCTGGCCAAAAACGCCTCGACCTGAAGCTGGACTAAGTCTGCCGATCACCTTTTCACGTTGCAAACACCTTGCGATGTCTTGGTGGGTTCAGGGGACATGGACTGAGGTGGCGTCACGACTATGGGCAACGTCTAGTTGAGCCGTGCCGAGCGACACCAGCGGCCGACAATCGGCCGGTCTTGGTGGCTGGGTGGCATGGGCTGCAAGCCCATGGTACGTTGTAAAACCAATTCCAGTCAGCTAATGACTGGGGCCAGGACATCGGTTTCCTGGCTTCCGCCGGAGCGGCCATTGCAGTCAGGAATCAGCCGCAGCTTCATCGAACAAACATTGTCTTCATGAAGAACTCGTCGCGTTTGGACGATCTTGTGTGAGACATCGATCAGGAAAGACCATGAATTGCATCACCCGCCGAATTGCCACGACCATTCTCGCGATAGCACTATTTCCATCCCTCCTGGTATTTCCCGCCAGAGCAGAGGGCCCCTCTGCATTGCCTGACCCTGACGGCAAGCCCGCCGACATGAGTCGTCCCGTCAAGGTCTACATCCTGATGGGGCAATCGAATATGCTCGAGATGGGAAAGGTTGGCGGTGACAAAGAGGGGACGCTCGAACACGCGGTCAAGAGCGAAGGCAAATATCCCTACCTGGTCGACGAGGCCGGGAATTGGACCGTGCGTCAAGACGTGCGCAACGTGGCTGTGATGGGAAGTGGTGGACCGGGCAGAACACAAGTCCGCAAGAATGATTGGCTCAAGGGTGCGGGAGGCAAGA
>JAGQQB010000290.1 GCA_020426425.1 Planctomycetaceae bacterium
CACAGGAGAATCGAAATCGGGAGCAGGATCAGTCCCCAGGGGAGCTTCGATGTCGGTGTTCCCGCGCCTGGTTGTCCAAACTCGAACAACGCCGCCAGCGGACCGCCGTACCGTGACCACGCATCGGAAGAGAACATGGCGACCGGGTTGTACAGCATTTCCTGCTGCTGATACATGTTCATTGCCACCCCTTGCGACCACCAGGACTTGAGCACGGTCGTCATGGTCTGTCCGGCTGGCGCGTTCCCCTGCAGTTGGCGAACGGTTTCTTCGCGTGTTGCGGGTGTGGGGTCGTATGTCACCCAGCGTCCTTGAACAAATGCTTCCACCCAGGCGTGCGAGTGGAGCTGCTGCACCACGTAGGCCTGTCGACCATCGTCCCAGGCGCCCCCCTTGAAACCTGTAATCACCCGGGCCGGGACGCCAGCCGACCGGAGCATGAGTGCCATCGCTGACGCGAAATACTCGCAGTGCCCCGCCTTGCGATTCACTAGAAAATCCTCGACCGGGTCGATCGTGGGATCTTCGATCGACAGATCGAGCGTGTACGAGAACTCACCGGAATCTTGCAGATGTTCCCGAATCCGTTCAGCAATCTCCGCATCGGCCCGGGCATCACCCAGGACCTCACGTGTGTATGGTGTCAGCCGATTCCTCAGTTCCTCGCGAATCCGCGTCATGCGGCGAATGTACTCGAAGAAGAATTGCCGCGAGGTCTGCAGTCCCAGCAAACGATGCACATCGCGTGGATCGTTCGGATATTCGTACACCCAGTACGTCGTCGCGTTCCAGCCAAACGAGCGGTTCAGTTTGATCTCGTTGGACAGGTACTCGCGGACGGGCTGCATCGGCGTGTCGCCGCCATCGACGGTGAACACGGTGCCGTAGGTGAACAGAATGTTGCTGCCGTTGGGGTACAGCTTCATTTGCTGTTTGACCGGCGACATCGTCTTGAATTCCGCCGGGAGCGACTCGAACGGCGGCAGGTTGTAGTCGTCTTCAAAGTCCCGGCGTGCCCAGCTGCCGTCGGTGTAGGTCTCCAGCACAGCGCCTCGGAAGAGTGGTTCCTCACGCATGAAGATGATCGTCTCGTCCCGGGTGAATTCGCGATCTTCAGTCGTGTTGAAGACCTTCACTTCGAGCGCTGGTTCGGTACTTTCCAGGACCGAACCGAGGTCCCCCAACCGCACCGATTCCGAAAACCCGGTCACCCCGCCTCGACCACCGCGTGAATCACTGGCGATGCTCGTTCCGGACAGCCAGATTCGAGGCGTGAATAGAAAGAACAGGACACTGAAGACCAACCCCAGGCAAGACAACGTGAACGAGTTGCCTACGAATCGCCAATTCAGGAGTCGCTGCCCCGCATCCAGGACGACCCCCTGGCGAGATTGGCCGACATCCTTGGTGTCGCGAGCCCATGCCTGGGCCTGCATGGATGGCCGGAGCGTGCGGTTCACCAGGAACAGCGCCAGGCTCCAGTTCATCAACAGCACAAACACAAGCAGTGCGAGACCGAACCACGGTTTCGACGTCAGTACCGATGCGACCGCAATCTGCAAGAGCGACAGGGCATGCAGCCACCAGTAGTGCCGCGCCGCTTTTACCTGCACGAGAAAGATCCAGGTGAGGTAAACAATCAGATGACTGGCCGAGAGCAGTCGTGCTTCCGGAGCATCGGAAAAGAACTCTTGGACCGCGACTCCAAACGCCAGCAGCCCCAAGAATGCCGCAGCCCAGTCCGGCAGCCGCAGCAGTCGTTGCCGATCGACCAGTAGCAACGTCAGGATTGCCACCGGAACGGAGAACGCTGCCAGGGGCGATCCGGAAGGGTCTTCCGTTTCCGCCATGGCCAACACGACGCCCGCCATGGAGACGACCACAGCGACGGTGAGTTGCAGAGCGAATTGCATGCGGTCGGTTCGGAATAAAGCCGGGTCAATCGGTTCCCCTCAGAGAGTACGCCCCGTCCTCCGCCGATTCAAGGCGTGAACCGGGATGGACTTCGGTGTGCGGGGTGTTACACTGACGGCAGACACGAGCACGGGACGCGGAGCAATTGCCGCGCCCCGTGCTTTGTTTCCTTGAGCAAACAATTCCCGTGAGGACAGCACCTGTGGTGCTTGTCCTGATGAACGCGAATCCTTGATGAACGGGAAGACTTGGCGTGTGGGCGGTCCACGCATGTCGCACTCCTCGGTCGATGGGCTACGTTCGCCGATCCGCCGACCTGCACCATATCGCCGCACGAGACTGTAGCACTGAAGAGGGATCCCCGATGGAACGTCAACCGATCACACGCGAAGGCTTCGACAAACTGCGGGCCGAGATCCAGCATCTCGAAGAAGACGTCATGCCGCAGATCGCCGAACGCATCGCCGATGCGCGCGCCGAAGGTGACCTGAAGGAAAATGCCGAGTACCACGGTCAGCGCGAAGAACAGGGCCGCATGCAGGCGAAGATCAATTCGCTCAAGACCCGACTGGCGAACTGCTACATCGTCGACAAGTCCGACATGCCCAAAGGCGTGGTCACCTTTGGTTCGACCGTTACCATTCGCGATCTCGACCTCGACGAGGAGGAGACCTACGAGTTTGTCGGTCCCGGTGAAGAAGACTACGACGGCCCGGTGATGAAAATCCTCACCACCAGCCCGATCGCTAAGGGCCTGCTCAATAAGAAGGAAGGGGACAAGGTCGACATCGAACTCCCACGGGGATCGATGTCCGTCGAGATCGTCAAGATCGTCGACCACGGCGAGTGAGTGCCGTCGCGCGGTGCCTCTTGTTCCACGATCCCGCCGGAAACCTCTTGGAGAGTTTCGCCCCACGCGATACGCTCCAACCTGCAAAATTGCCGTAAGTCGCGGCAATTCATTGGCAGTATTGGTGCGGAGGGAGTCCCATGTCGCGTTCGAAAGGATTGGTCGGGCTGGTCTTGTTTGGGTTGGTACTGGGCTGGATGTGCCTGCTGCCGCCAGCGCCTGTGGCTCAGGGACAACCACCTGCATCTGAGAGCATCGACGATTTCATGCACCAAAAGCTCGTGCATTCCCAGAAGGTGCTGCAAGGGCTGGTCACCAACGATTTCGCCGCCATCCGCAAGGGCGCTGGTGCATTGAAGCAAACCAGTCTCGACGCTCCCAAGCCCAAGGGAGACGATCCCCTCGATCTCGAACTGTATGAACACTTCAAGCTGGAGTTCCTGCGGTTGACCACACAGCTGGGTGAAATGGCGGACGAGCAAAACATCGAAGGCGCCGCGTTCGTGTACCAGAACCTCACCGCCAACTGCATGGCGTGTCATCAATTCCTGGAGGCGAACGGGGTTCGCAACGCGAATTGAGGT
The DNA here is from genome assembly GCA_020426425.1 of Planctomycetaceae bacterium. Classification (GTDB taxonomy): domain Bacteria; phylum Planctomycetota; class Planctomycetia; order Planctomycetales; family Planctomycetaceae; genus JACKHO01. The sequence continues at coordinate 3,349 of JAGQQB010000290.1, forward strand.
CGGCCCGATCGGCTTTACCAGGCCCGCGTCCGTTTGAACGCCCGGTAGGGAGTGAACCCCTCAGCCGCGATCACCCCCGACTGTTGACCGCGCAGCGTTGCCTGCTGCCGCATCAGTTCGGCCAGCGGCGCGAAGTTGCCATCGTTCCCGCGTTGCAACTGACTCGCATGGCATTCGAGCAGTCGCTGCTTGAGTTCCAGCTGTCCGGAGATATCGACATACAATTCCGGTTGCGGTCCCTGTTGCTGCAACAGGTCCAGCCACCACAACGCGGGCGATGTCTCCAGCGGCGGCGATGTGGTCACGAACCCAGGCGATGTCGCCAGCCACGAGACCACTTCGGTCAGGTGCGACAGCGCGCGATGGTCGACATGATAATCCTCCGGGTGATGCCCCAGCAGCAGCGTCGGGCGAAACTGTCGCGCCACCTCGACCAGCAAACGACGCACCTCGACCGTGTCGAACAATTCACTGTCCGGCTGATCCAGGGTGAACAACTCCGCCCCCAGCAGCGCCGCCGCCTGCTGCATTTCCGCTCGTCGCACGATGGCGAGATCATCCACCAGCACTTGCGGCTGTCCCTTATCTCCCCGACAGGCGACACAAACCGCAATCACCGCTCCTGCGTCTCGGGCACGTGCCAAAGTCCCGGCACAAAGCAACTCCGCATCATCAGGATGGGCGACCACCGCCAACACCCGCTCATCAGAAAAATCGAGTCGCATCAACCACCTGTGTGAAGTCAGGGCAATCTCAAGACGCCAGAGTACCAAACCATCTGGAACAGGTTCATCCCACCTACGGCGCACGACCGCCATCCCGCAGACGCCCCCGCGGAACAATCCCCGCTCAACAATCCTTGTTCATCCATTTCCTGCCCCCACCATACCCTCCCCACGAAAACGCCCCCTCACACTTGCCCCCAGTCCCGAATCCCGTAGAATTCGAGCCACCGGACATTTGGCGCAGTCGGCTAGCGCGCTTCCTTCACACGGAAGAGGTCACAGGTTCGAGTCCTGTAATGTCCACTTTAGCAGGGTTCACGCACGGGGTTTTCGGGTTTCGGCTTGGAAGCTCCGTTTGTTTTTGCGATGTGCTGCCCACCGCCAACTCCCCACTATCGTACTCCCTCACCCCACGTACCTCCCATCATCGGTCACGGTTGCCTGACCCACGGTGACCAGGGTTTCCAGGAGTTCTTCCACTTTTGCGGCCTTGGCCGATTTGAAGTTCTTGGCGAGGTCTTTTGCCGTCGTCGGTGCGGCCAGGGTGGTGAGGACATCGCGGACGGCTTTGATTTGTTCCGGGAGCGATTTGGGCCAGGGTTGTTTGTCGACCTTGGCCGGTTTGGCGGGCTTGCCTTGTGCGTCGCTGGTGGTTGGTGCGTCCTCTTCGTCTGCGGTGTCGAGGAGTTTCCCCTGGGTTTTCTGGGGCTGAGTCCCCTGCGGGTTCTGAAACTCAGGCCGCAGCCAGCGGATTTTCCCCTGGGCTTCTTCGGCGGCCCG
>JAGQQB010000291.1 GCA_020426425.1 Planctomycetaceae bacterium
TGATGTTCGACAGGCCAAACTTTTCATCGAGTTGTCGCTTGAGCTGGCGGTTCTCTTCCACGATCCGCCGCTGTCCGAGCGCCCGCTGGATTGAGAAGTTCAGTTCGTCGTCGATGACTGGTTTGGTCAGATAGTCGAACGCGCCGAGACGAATCGCTTCGACAGCACTTTCAATCGTGCCATAGCCAGTTAGCAGTATGATGGCTGTCTCGGGGCGATGCTGTACACCCCATTCGAGCAACTGGAATCCGTCCTGATCGGGTAGATTCACATCGCAAACCACAACATCGAAATTGTATTCCTTGATGCGGTCAATTGCGTCGCGACAAGTCATCGCCGTTTCCGTGCGGTAGTCGAGACTCCGCAGGTAATCGGCCATTGCTTCACAGATATGACGATCGTCATCAACAACCAGCAGTGATCCTTGGCTCATGGGTGGCAACTCTTCTCACGTCGAGCGACGGCGTGGACGCGCCACGGTCGCGGATGGGGTGGTCAGTGCCAGGCAACGGACATGCCAGACACGTACGGACGACACTCCTCATCCACCAGCACACAATGGAGCCAGCGCGGCCTGACGGCCGACGCGAGTGCGTCCAACGGATGCGACGGATTACACGCACGCGACTCCGCTCTCGCGCTCGACCTCCATGGGGAGCTGCGGTGACGGTCGCTGCGAATTTGCGACATTGAGACGCTCCCGGGGCTGGGGTCGCCAATTCAGTCTGTCGCAAAAGTCCTGTGCTGAGAGCAAATGTTGATTTGAGGGCACACAACCCTACGCCACAGATGCGGGAACGCAACAAATTTCTGACCAATCGTTGCCGAATCTCCCCAAACCCACAAGGACCGGTTGTAACGATCGGTTGCCCTCATAGGACACGGTCGGGATCACGCTAGCGGCGAAATGCATTGTTGTAGGCGATGCACTCTTGGGCATTGGCTGTGGGCCGTTGTCTGGCGCAGCCTTCCATCGCCAATCGCCAATGGGTCCGCTATCGTAGTGGGGTCACCGTGACCAACAGTTTCAACGAGACGATCCCCCATGAATCGACCGCCTGCCGCCAGCATGTTTGCCTCGCTTGTTTGCCTCACTCTGCTGACGTCGTCCTCGCTGGCCGCCGATCCTGTCGCCTGGGCACAACAAGTGCGTGAAGCGACCGGAGTTCAGGGGGGCTTCGTGGTGCATCTTGGCCCGAGCGACATTGCACTGACGGCAGCGTTGCGGCAGTCAGATGCGTTCCAGGTGCAGGCGCTGCTCCGCGATCCTGCGACTGTTCAGGCAGCCCGGGCAACGCTGCTCAAGCAAGGGGTGTATGGCGATGTTTCCGTCGATCTGCTGCCGAGCGGTCATCTGCCGTATGTCGACAATCTGGTCAATCTGCTGGTCGTGGAAGAAGGGACAGGGGTTTCCCCTGAGGAGATCAACCGGGTGCTCGTTCCGAACGGTCGCGCGTATGTGCGACGGGCAGACGACAACTGGACGCTGACCATCAAGCCTCGTCCGGATTCGATTGATGACTGGTCGCACTATCTGCACGATGCGAGCGGGAACGCTGTCGCCCACGATACCGAGGTCGCGCAGCCGCGACATCTGCAGTGGGTCGGGAGTCCGCGCTGGTCGCGGCATCACGACCGCATGGCGAGCATGAGCGCGTTGGTGTCGACCAATGGCCGCATGTTCTACGTGATGGACGAAGGGAGTCGGATCTCGATTCAGTTGCCGTCGCACTGGAAGTTGATTGCCCGGGATGCGTTCAACGGGACCGTACTGTGGAAGCGTGATATCAAAGATTGGCAGAGCCACCTGTGGCCCCTGAAGAGTGGTCCGACTTCGCTCGCACGGCGACTCGTCTCGACCGATGACGAAGTCTACTGCACTTTGGCTTACAAGGCCCCGCTAACCGCGATGAACGCCGCGACCGGAGAGACCCTCCGCGAGTACGAAGGGAGCCTCGGGACCGAGGAAGTGATTCACTCGAACGGCCAGTTGTTCGTCGTCTGCAATAAGGGGGAATTCGAGTTGGAGGAATACGCGCCGTTGTTCGGCGTCGTGGGGGATCAAGGTCGGGTGGCCAAGGAGTTCTCCTGGAACGAAGAAGCCCGCGTGGTGATGGCGTTTGATGCCGCAACCGGCAAACAGTTGTGGGCAAAGCAAACCCGGGTCGCTCCGTTGACGCTGTCCGCTGATGATGGGCGCGTTTATCTGCATGATGGCGAAAAGCTGGTTGCGCTCAATCGTGAAACCGGCGAACCGATCTGGACGACCGATCCCCTTTCGCGGCGCCCAACGATCACGTTCAACTTCGGTCCGCGACTGGTCATTCACAATGACGTCGTGCTGTTCGCGGGCGGTGACGGCAAACTGTCGAGCCTCGATGCGGCAACCGGAGAACTGTTGTGGAGCGGCGGACATGCCAACTCCGGCTATCAGTCGCCACAGGATTTGATGGTGATTGACGGCCTCGTGTGGGTCGCGCCAACAACGTCGGGCAAGGACTCAGGAATCTACACGGGACGCGATCCTCGGACTGGCGAGGTCAAGAAGGAATTCAAGCCTGATGTCGATACGTACTGGTTCCATCACCGTTGTTACATCGCGAAGGCGACCGACAAATTCATCATCCCCTCGCGCACCGGGGTCGAGTTCGTCGACTTCGAGCAGGAGCACTGGGACATCCATCACTGGGTGCGTGGCGGCTGCCTGTATGGGGTGATGCCCTGCAATGGATTGACCTACACGCCGCCGCACAATTGTGCGTGTTATCCGGAAGCGAAGTTGTACGGCTTCAATGCGCTTGCTCCAGCGGCCCCAACGCGACCATGGCCGGTGGAAGTTCCTGAAGCGGGGCGACTCGAACAAGGGCCAGCGTACGGGACGGAACTCGTTGCGGCATCGGAAGAGTCTTACCGAGACTGGCCCACGTATCGCGCGAACAATGAGCGGAACGGTTCGGTCACCGAGAAAGTGCCGCATGAGCAACTCGCCACGAAGTGGACGGCGAAGCTTGGTGGGCGATTGAGCGCGCCGGTGATCGCCGACAACGTGTTGTACGTCGCGCAGATTGATCAGCACACGCTGCATGCCCTCGATGCGACCACCGGGAAATCGCTGTGGCGCTACACGATTGGCGCCCGCATCGATTCGCCCCCGACCATCGCCCATGGCCGCGCCTTCTTTGGCGGGGCCGATGGCTACGTGTACTGCCTGCGGGTGAGCGATGGCGCACTCGTCTGGCGCTTCCGGGCGGCAGCGGAAGATCGTCGCCTGATGGCTTACGAACAGCTCGAATCGGTCTGGCCGGTACATGGAGCGACGCTCGTGCGCGACAAGGTCGTGTACGCTGTCGCTGGTCGGTCGATGTTTCTCGATGGCGGACTGCGGCTGGTGCGGCTCGACCTGGAGTCGGGCAAGTTGGTCGACGAACAACTCCTCGACGACAAGAATCCTGCAACTGGAAACAATCTGCAGGAAGTGCTGCAGACGCTCCAGATGCCGGTCGGATTGCCAGACATTCTTTCGGCAGATGATCGCTTCGTTTACATGCGGTCGCAGAAGTTTGACTTCGATGGGAACCGTCTGGAAATCGGTCCTGTTTCCGGTGACTTCCAGGGACAGGGTGGTGCACAGCGTGGTGATGGAGTGCACCTCTTTGCGCCGATGGGATACCTTGATGATTCCTGGTTTCACCGGTCGTACTGGGTCTTCGGTCGCAACTTTGCGGGTGGACACGGAGGTTACTATCAGGCCGGAAAGTTTGCTCCGGCGGGACGCATCCTGGTGAACGGGAACGGATACGTGTACGGCTATGGACGCAAGCCGCAGTACTATCGCTGGACGACGGTGCTCGAGCATCAACTCTTTGCGGCACCTCCTGAACCGCCAGCGGTGGAAGGTGGGCGTGGTGCAGCCGCCAGCACTGGCTCGCAGATCGGGTTTTCGATCTCCCCGAATCTGAACGCGCAAGGCAAGCCCATCACGGTCGAAGCGTGGGTTAACTCAACGCGACCTGCTGGAGTCATTCTCGCACGCGGCGGACCGCAAGATGGATTCGCGCTGACACTGGAACAGGGGAAGCCGCAGTTCCACGTCCGCAGCAACAATCAGCTCACGACCATTAGCGGGAGCAAACGCATTGTCGGCGACTGGCACCATGTGGCGGCTGTGCTACAGGAGGACAAGTCGGTGACGTTGTACGTCGATGGCGAGTCCGTCGCGACCGGGACGGCCTCCGGTCTGCTCGCCGCCGATCCGAAACAGCCGATGGAAATCGGAGCCGATGGTGCCAGTGCCGTGGGCGATTACGAAGCTCCGCTCAACTTCACGGGCACGATTGATGAAGTGCGGCTGTATTATTCCGCGGTGGATGCCGAGGGCGTTGCCCAGCGCTACAAGGAGAATGTCGACATCGCCGGGGAAGCGGTCCTTGTCCTCGACTTCAACGACGGCACCGCCCGCGATCTGTCCCCGTACCGCAACAACGGCGATGTGCAGGGGGCGGAACCAGTGGAAGGTAGGTTCGGCAATGGGATGAAGTTTACCGGCGCTGCCCAGGGACGTGGCAAGCGGGGAGTCAATCAGCAGTCCGGCTCGCATGTGCAGCCCAAGTGGACCACTGATGTTCCGATCTACGTGCGGTCTATGGCACTCGCTGAGCGGACGATCTTCATCGTCGGTCCGGCCGACACGATTGATGAAGAAGTGACCTTCGAGAAACTGACGCAGAAAGAAGGTGCTGTCGAAGCGGAACTCGCGCGGCAGGATGCCATTCTCGCCGGCGCGGAAGGAAGCAAGCTTCTGGCAGTGAATGCCGATACCGGAGAAACGGAAG
>JAGQQB010000292.1 GCA_020426425.1 Planctomycetaceae bacterium
AATTGCTGACTATTCGAGTTCAATTCCGAGCAGTTGTTCTTCCTCTTCCTGGATGATGATTCGAGGAGTCACCATCAGCATGAGGCTTTCTGTTTCCCGTCCGACACCCGAGTTCTTGAACAATCGGCTGACATAAGGAATCTTGTTGAGGATAGGCACACCAGCCATGTTTCGGCCTTCACGCAATCGCTTCACACCACCCAGGAGGACGGTTCCACCATCGGGCACGGAGACGACTGTCGAGACAAAGACCTGTTCCTGGATAGGCTGCTGAACTGTGATCGACTGACCACCGAAGGCACCACCTTGCTGGCCCTGCTGGCCCTGCTGACCACCTCGCTGGCCACCTTGCTGGCCACCGAAGCCACCACCACCCTGGCCACCGCCGAAGCCACCGATACCACCGAATCCGATGTTACCGCCGCCTCCACCGAAGCCGCCACCACCAAATCCACCACCCTGACCACCGAAGCCACCCTGGCCGCCGAAGCCACCCTGGCCACCAAAGCCGCCGCCACCGCCGAAGCCACCCTGGCCACCGCCAAAGCCGCCGATGCCGCCGCCAGATCCGAAACCACCGCCGAGAGGTTGGATCGGGATGACCAGGTCGGCGACGGGGTAGACGCGCGTCTGCAGCGTTTCGTCCGCTTTGGTCTGCGTGGTGATCTTCATGACTTCATCTTCAATCACATAGGTCAGCGGCACCCCGCCCACGTCTTCAAGCAAGAGTTTCAGGGCACTCTTCAGCGTGATGCCGGAAATGACCATGCGGACTTCAGTATCTGGCGCGACCCCTTCCCCGGACAGTGCGGCTTCGTCGAGGCGAATCGGGATGTTGTGCAGACTGGAAATGTAGTCGACGACATCCTGCAGCGGGTTGCCCGGGAACTCCAGCGAGGTTGTCTGTTTCAGAGCGTCGTAAATCCGCCGCTCGTTCTCGTTCGACTGATGCAGGTCGACCGACTTCCACTGTGCCCGCATCTCGGTGAGCGCCTGCCACACTTCGGCCGATGGGTACCGAATTGGCGGTTCGTCCGGGAATGGGACGTGCGAAAGTTCGACCTGATACAGCACTTCGAGCAGGCGGTCAGATCGGAGCTGACGCAAACGGTCGGCCTTATCCAACTGCCCTGCCGCTTCGGTCACGAAGACTTCCGAAGTTCCGATGGCGCTCTTGGGATACTCGTTGATGATTTCACGAGCACGGGCTTCCGCCTGTTCGAACGCATTGGGGTTCCCATGGTAACCGTCTTCCATCAAGGCCCGGATGCGGTTGACCATTTGCTCAAGCTGTGCATCGCGGTCGAGTTGATAGTCGATCAACCGTTGTGTCGCCTTCTTCTCTGCCAGTCGGCGTTGCTGCTGCTGGATGATGGAGTCCTGCCGACGACGTTCGGACTGCATCTTTTGAATCTCGTTGTTCACGACGCGCAGCAACTGAGCGTGCAATTCGGGGTCAATATCGGTCGCAGATTTGATCGCTCCCCGCGCCTGTTCGAGTTCCGCGAGTGCTGCGTCGGGGGCAACGGAGAACTTCTCATTGGCCCGGGTGATCGCCTGGCCCAGTTCGCTCTCCAACTTCTGCCCTTTGGCGGCGCGGATCGTTTCGTAGTCTGCAATGGCCGAGTTGCCGGTTGGAGCAGCACGCTCACCCAATGCATCGTCCGCCGCGGGTGACGCTGGTTCCAATGAGTTCGGCTCTGCCGCGCCTAGCTGGCCAGCTGGTGGTTCCGTGGCTGGTTCCAACTGGGCCACCTGGAGCAGTTGTTGTTCAGCGGCGGCGTTGATCAGTGCTTGCGAACGAGCGTTGTTGGGATCGATCTCCAGCAAGTTGAAGCCGATCTTCTCGGCAAGTCCGACGTTACCAGTGGCGAGTGCCTGCTGGCCTTGAGTTTCCAACTGGGCGACGTGATTTTCAAATGCCTGGTGCGCCAGGTTGACCATCCAGTCGGCGGCCAGTCCCGAAGCGAGGCCATCCGTCGAAAGACCATTGTGATACAGATGTCGCAGGAAGGTATTGCCTTGAGCGCGGACCTGTTGGTCGATGGCGAAGCGCTGTACGGATTCCCGTTCAGTCACCGAGAGGGCGACCCCATTGGTCAATTCCCCTTCGAATAGATAGACCGTTTCACGGTCTCCACGCATCGGGAGGGCGTGGCTGGGCAGCAGGTTCGTTTCAGCCAGGCTGACCTGTGTGGGATAACTGACATCGACATGTGCCGCCTGAGCCAGCCGCTGCCCGGCTTGGGGCCCGGTCAGGGAGTTCTCGGCGACCTCGTCACGCATCACGAAGCCACCTGTTTCCTGGCCCAGTGCGCCCAACAGTTGCAGGTCAGTATTGGAGCCAACGGCGAAGCTATGCACGGCGATTTCCGCAGCACGCAATTCGCTGGTGAGGGCTTTGAGCTGCTCTGGCTGAATGAGATTGGCGGTGCTCATCCCATCGCCAATGTACAGGATGCCCGCCTCGTCACTCCCCGAGAGGAGTTCCTGAGCGGTGCGCAATCCTTTGGCCAGATCGGTCGCGCCGGCGGGGAACCGTTGCTGCAACTGGGGCATGGCCGAGGCCAGCGCCGCCTGTGGTGACTGCAGTCCCTCGGTCATGGGGGTCGGTTCAACGTCGACCGCATACACAGCAACCTGATCAGTGTCCGGCAATGCCTTGAGGAAGGCTTCCAACACCAGGAATGCCTGCTGGCGATGCTCTCCCACTTGAGATGCCGACGTATCGATCAACACGACGTACTTCGCGGCGGACGTCACCTGCCGTTGCTGGAGCGGCCGCACGGAAACGGCGCCGTAAGTCGTGCCGTCCGGTGCCGTGTAGGTTCGTACAACGACATTGTCAGCGGCGGAGGCACTCTGCCACAGGCTCAACAGACAAACGGCTGGAGCACAGCCTCGCATCAGTTTTCGCAGGTTCAACATACTCGCACGACCTCATGACTCGTGAGGGGTCTGAATCTCGACTCGGAATGTGCCGGACTCAATGGTTGGTACCCGTCCTCCTCGATGTTATCGGGGAGAGGGCGCCACTGAAAAACAAATTCCGGGAATTCTTTGACCGTTACCGAGGTTTCGACGGGCGCACACCCGAACGATCCGAACAACGGTTTAGTTCTCGATGTTGGTGATTTTTGTCCGCTCGGCGAAGATTTGCTGCAACCGGCTTCGTGAGTACATCCGGACGACTTCCCCATTGAAAGTGACGCGTCCCTGGTCATCGCGATCAAGTTGGTCGGCGATTTCCGGCAGGGCCTGGTTGGCATACAGGGCGGCGAAGGTTTCCGGATCCACGCCCCGACCCGATTCGAGATCTTCACGGGCATTGCCACCGCCAGCGAGAATCAGGAACGCATTGGGGGAATCCGTGATCCCTTCGTAGCGTTGTTCGCTCGCGAGAGCTTCCATTGCAGCGCGGAGCGCCCGATGGGCATCGCGGATCTTGTTCGCCGTCTCTTCCGAAACGCCACTGGCGTCTTGTGCGAAGGCAGGTTGTGTTGTGGAACTTCCGGAACCCAGCAGATAGCCCAGGCTCAGCATCACCAGTCCAAATGCGCAGAATCGCCACTTCGACATCGTGGAAACCTCTCTTAGTGAATCTTTCGTAGGAATGTCGCCGCTGGTTGTCAGCACATGCGCGGCCATGTTCCGCGACGGCCGTGTTCCAATGGGAGGGGAACGCTGTCCAATCGCAGCGGCAGGCTGCTCAGACGTTACCCCCTTCGCGGGCCAGATTCCAGACCGCCCTGCCCCGCCTCGCGTTCTGGCAGGTGGCGGTGCTGGCTTGTGGCTGGGGTTGTTTCGCCGGACTATGCGGCGCGGCGATCGTCCTGCGATGGTCGACGGAGGGGGATCGACTGCAGCGATTCTTCTTGCGCCGGCTTGTTATCTGGGTTGCTGTGATAGCTCAGGGACATGAGCAACATCGACACGGCAATGGCGCCGAAACAGCCCAGCAATGCGATTTGATCATCCGTGAGTTGGAACAGAAAGTCCATGGTGAACACTCCTTTGAGTTGCCCGCAAGATTGGCATCATCCTGCGGACACTCCATGAATCGAAATCCCTGCAGACCCAGGTGCAGCGGTGTCGCGAACACGGGCCACAGGGGAGACCTCGATTCTTGTTTCGGAAGCGATTCCACGATGACTGGACCCTGAGCAGCGTTCCCAGCGCGCGTTCACAATCGTCCTGTCGGCTGCAAGTGTTGCTCCGGTTGCTCGCATGAAAACCGTTCTCAGGGTCGTTCCGGTTAGGGAAATCTTGCGGGTTCACAGCGCGTGAAGTCGAGCGTGGGGCGTGTGGCGGCAGGACGTTGAGTTCCCTTAAGTTTTGAGTCCTGAAGCCTCCCCTAACCCCTGCCCCCTGCTACAACCGTTGCCCGGATACTCAAACATTCACGCCTGAGCGGGATTTGCGTCGAGCCGGTTCGACGTTGCGATCGAAACACAAACTGAGGTTTTGCGCCTCGTCGGGGGACTCCCGCTTGACCCGGCCCGGTGTGGCTGGGTATTCCTGAGTTGGAATAATCGCCAGAGTCTGCCCCGTTTGTCTGGATTGACGTCTGGTTGCCAGATCCCCTTCCAACGGCCGTTTGCCGGAGAAGAGATTATGTTGCGTCCCCTCCTCTGCTCTGTGTTCTTGCTCCTTGGCGGGCAATTCTGCCTGGCCCAGAACGACCGTGGTTTCGAGCAGAAGGTCGAAGCGTACGGCACGATCGAGGAAGTCGTGCGGCAGCCGGACCTGTGGATCATGGAAGTGCAGCTGAAGCCGATGCGGATGGTGTACCTCGATGTGCGCAATCCGCAGACGGGG
>JAGQQB010000293.1 GCA_020426425.1 Planctomycetaceae bacterium
CGCTCGCGCCGTCGCCGCAGCCCTCGGCAAGCCAACAACCAGACAGGGTCCACCCAGCCGCAATAGCGCCGCGCGTTGCGATCACCGCATGCCGACTGCTCACCCTCGACGTTCCACCACTCCAGGAGACTCTCCATGGCCGAACTGCGTAAACAGATTTCCATCTTCATCCCCATCAGCGACTGGCGCGCCCTGCGTCTCGAAGCGGTCCGGCTCGGCATCCCCATCACCGAACTCTGCCGCCGTTGGATGCATCCACATATGGAGGAATTACGGTCTACGGCGCATCCCTCCTGATCAGAGCAATCGCTGCAATCGGTTCGAGTAGACGAGGTTGTTGCTCTGCAGCAACATCAATCACGATGCGAAACGGAAACGCGGCCTATGTTGCAGTGGACCTGCTGTTTCCTGTTCTTCTCTCGCCCTTCGGTTTCCATGTCATCCTCACCAGCTCAGAACGGTGAAGAGTTCCTCGATCTGCTCGCCGAAAAGGACGAGATGATCCAGGCGCTCACCGCACGACTGGAGGAAACCGCTGATCAGCTCGATCGACTGCAACGGATGGGTGCAGATCGCATCCACAATCTCGACTCCGGCGGCACCGATGCCCGCGCATTGAACACTCGGGTGGGCGCGCTGCTCGATCTCGTGGACGACGCACAGCCTATCGAACGGCTCGACCGGATCGAACAGAACCTGAGCGACATTCTCGGCCTGCTGGAACAAGGTGGCAGCGCCGCTCCCGCTGCGTCGCGCGAACGATCCAGCAGCAGTCGCGCGGAGTCGCGACCCTCTGATTCCCGATCCAACGACAAGCCCGCAGCGCGACCCGCTGAAAGGCCATCCGCTCCGGCCGCCAAGGACGATGGCGAAGACTTCTGGGAAGCAGCAAAGCGCCGACTCATGGGGATCACGGATGACGATTCCCAGGAGGATCAGGGATCCGCCAACGCGTCGGCTCCCTCCTCAGAACCCGCCGCGACCGCCTCCACACCGACTGCATCTGCTGGCAGCAGCTCGAGCGATTCGTCGGCGCAGGTCACGCCGCAGCCAGCCCCCGCGATCATTGAACCAGTCCTGGAAGTCGATCCTCCCGCACCGCTGGATGAAAAGGCAACCATCGAGGAGCTGCAGACTGGCGTCAGCGAACGCGATCAGTACATTCAGTACCTCATCGGACGCCTGCGACAAGTGCAGCAGGTCAGCTTCCCGCAAGACTGGTCGGTCCTGGCGGAAGCACCGGCAGAATTCCAAACCGCTCTCGAAAAGCTCCGCAACGATCTCGAAGAACAGCTGCGCAAGGCCGAACTCTCCAACGCCCTCGAACGCGCTTCACTAGGACGCGAACGAGCAAAACTGTTCCAGGTCAAGCAGCAGCTCGAGCAACAGATTCGACAACTGACCAAGACTCCAACACCTGCGGAACAGAACGAGGGAAGCCGTCTGAAGTCATTCTTCGGGCGATCGAAGGACTGAGCAAGACGAAGCCGGACACTCCTGGTTTGTCGCAAAGCCCCGTTCATCCCTGCCACTGTTCAGCAGTTCCCGTCTCCGGCCTGTATCAGTAGTCCAGGCTCGATCCCCCCTCGACTTCGATGCCCTGGCCCGTCACGAAGCTGGAGTCGTCAGTGGCGAGGAAGAGGCAGACCTTTCCAATCTCTTCCGGAGACGCCATGCGGCCGAAGACTTGAAGGTCGGCGACGCGTTTCAGCGCCGATTCGGGGTCAGGGAGCGTGGCCGCCCATTCGCGCATGAGTGGAGTGTCGACATTGCTTGGGAGAACGGCATTGACTCTGATGCCATCGCGGCCCAATTCCAGCGCGAGGGCTTTGGTGAGACTGAGCTGCGCCCCTTTTGAGGCGGCATACGCCGACGAATTCTCCTGGCCGAGGACAGCGGTCATCGAACTGACGTTGATGATCGTCCCTTGCGTCTTCCGCAAATGCGGAACCGCGAATTTGGCGCCGGCGAACGTGCTCACGAAATTGATCCGAAGCACCTGGTCGAGCAGTTCGAGGCTCGTCTCTTCAATGCTCAGTGCGGGAGGATGAATGCCTGCGTTGTTGATCAGACAATCGAGCCGACCGAACTCGGCTGCGAAGTCGTCAATCGCTCGCTTCAAATCCTCAGGTTGGGAGACATCGCACTTGCGAACCGCAACGGTCCCTGGACCCGACGCATTCAGTTCATCGGCCAACGTCTGACCGGCAGCGGCATCGAGATCGAGAATGCCGATGTGAGCCCCTTCAGCGGCGAAGACGCGGACGCAGCCAGCGCCGATCCCCTTACTCCCGCCAGTGACAATGACTGACTTCCCGGCAAACCGATTCATCCTCGACTCCAACGGGCAGGGCCATCTTTGACGTCTTCCACGGTCACGTTCAGCGCTTTGAGCTGATCGCGAATCTTGTCGGCGGCGGCCCAGTTTTTCTCTTTGCGGGCATCGGCCCGGAGTTCGAGAATCAGTTGCATCAACCCGCCGACGAATTCGTCATCGGCGCCAGACGACTTCTCGATCGGCTTGCGGAACACTCCGACCACCTGGGCGAGTTCGCGGAACAAGGTCATCGCGGTGGTCAGTGCTGTTTTCTGCTCGGCGGTCGCGGCCTCTTCAAGTTTGTTTTGCGTGACATAGCCGTTGATCACGCGACGCAGTTCGAACAATAGGCCGATCGCGCCGCCAGTGTTGAAGTCGTCATCCATCGCTTCGAGAAAGCGGTCTCGTAGACCAGCGAGTTCCCCGGCCAGCCCCTCGGGAAGACCAGCGAGCGACGTGGACTGTTCGCGTGAGCCGGGGACTGCGAGATCGTATGCACTTCCGCCGGTGATGCGGGCGAACGATTCGAACATGCGGTAGAAGCCATCGAGTCCTTTCGCCGTGTTGGCGATGTTTTCCAGCGAGAAGTCGATCGGGCTACGGTAGTGCGTGGAGAGCAGGAAGAACCGGACCGACTCAGGAGGACAGTGGGCGAAGACCGCCGTCTTTACTGACTCCGCACCAGCCGACCCAGCCAGCTTCCCAGCGATCTGCGCCTCGGCGGCATCAGCGGCAGCGGCAGTGTCGCCCTGTTTATCGTGCTGGCCACCCACCTTACCAGTGTTCTTGCCGGACTGCATCAGGCCGTTGTGCATCCAGTAGCGGACGAAGCATTTTCCGGAAGCGCACTCCGACTGGGCGAGTTCGTTCTCATGGTGCGGGAACATCAAATCGAGTCCGCCGCCGTGAATGTCGATCGAATCGCCCAGCAGCTTCGACGACATTGCCGAACACTCAATATGCCAGCCTGGTCGACCAGGCCCCCAGGGACTCTCCCACGCTGGTTCGCCTGCCTTGGAGGACTTCCACAGCGCGAAGTCGGCCGGGTTCCGCTTCTGGTCGTTCGCTTCGACTCTGGTGCCAGCGAGCATCTGATCGACGCTGCGATGCGACAGCTTGCCGTAGTCGTCGTCGGTGGTGACAGAGAAATAGACATCGCCATTGAGCGGATAGGCGTGCCCGTTATCGATCAGCTTCTGGATCATCTCCAGCATGTCGCCGATGTGATCAGTCGCGTAGGGGAACTTGTCGATCGTATCGACCCCCATCAACCGCAAGTTGTCGAAGTAGTCGGCGGTCATCTCATCCGCCAGCGCCTTAACGGTGGTCCCCTTCTCCGCTGCCTTATTGATCAACTTGTCGTCAACATCGGTGATGTTGATGATGAACGTGACGTCGTATCCGCTGTATGTGAGATACCGTTTGACCGTATCGAAAATGACCGGCCCCACCATGTGCCCAATGTGCGCCGGCTTGTACACCGTCGGTCCACACAAATACATCGAGACCTTGCCCGGCTCGATGGTTTGAAAGGCTTCTTTCTCGCGGGTGAGGGTGTTGTAAACGCGAAGAGACATGGCAGGAGGACGTCAGGGATTCGAGGGAACTGGGGACACTGGGAGGCAATCGCCTCTGCCCCGGAAAGATAGCGACTGCCGGAAACCGTCCCAAGACCACCTTGCAGGATCGTTTGCACGAGGGCGTATGAGGCATGGCGGGCGCAGCATAGTGCGGCTGCCGGAGGATGGTCGTGCCCGACGCTTTCAGCGTCGGCGGCGATTGTCCGAAGACTTGGCCAACGACTGGCCGAATGCGTTCCCATCCATCAGATGCACCCGGCCCAGCACCGTTCGCCTTTCGCGTCCAACTGAAGACAACGACCGAGGATCGCTCCATGCCCCAACGCATCCCCCCTCGCTCAGCAGAGACACATCGTGACCAACCTACCCATTGGCCATGGCCGGCTTGGCTGGCAGCGGCGGCAGCTTCTCTTCCTGAATGCCATGCACCTTGGGCCAGATGAGAATCCCTTCGATCACGATCCAGATTTGCAACAGCATGATCGTGGCACCGATGCCGAATAGCAGATAATCCTTCTTCACCCACCAGCCAGTTTCCGGATGGAACATCTGCCAACACATGGCGAGTGCAGGCATGGCGAGCATGAAAAGCATCGGCAGAGTGATGAACAGAATCGGCTTGTTGCGGCGCCACAAGTGGAATGCGATCACCATGAAGGCCAACCCAGCCAGCAGCTGATTGATCGCTCCGAACAACGGCCACAGGATCAAACCGCCAGTCCCCGGAGGTGACGGAGGGGCTCCAGGCGCCGAAGGTCCAGGGATACAGGCGATCGCGAACGCCAGCACCACGGCCACTCCGGTTGCGATGTACTTGTTCGTGAGCGGCTGAACACTCAACGTGGAGCCAAGTTCCTGGATCACATACCGCTGCAATCGCGTCGCGGTATCGAGTGTTGTGGCGGCGAAAC
>JAGQQB010000294.1 GCA_020426425.1 Planctomycetaceae bacterium
GTGCGACTTCCCCTCGCAAGCGACGACTTTGGCGGAGACGCCGGCAACTTTGAGTTTCTCGGCCAAACCCTCTGACTGAGCAGTTGAATCGGGTCGACTGGCACAGTGCAGAATGAGAAACGGAGGGATGCCTTTGTCGGCGGCAACGTGCGTAACCGGCGACCATGCCTTGTGATTCTCGGGATCATCGCCGAACGCTTCTTCGTACAAGGTACGAGCAAACTTCGTGCGGGCCAACTTCAACTGGCGGGCGACATCGTAGCCTGCTCCATCCAGGAGGATGACTCCTTTCACATCACTGAGCTGACCTTTCGCCTGCTGCAGATAGCGTTCATCCACGGACACCAGCGCGGCGAGATGAGCACCGGCGCTGTGCCCCATCACGTACAACTGCTCAGGATCGCCACCCCATTCGGCGGCATGTTGTTTGACCCACATCAGGGCGTTGGCGACGTCCTGTGTCTGCTCGCCCACGTTGACCTCGGGCACCAGTCGATAGTTGATGCTCGCAAACACCCAGCCACGATCAGTGAAGAACTTCGGCTTCGCGTTGACCCCTTCCTTCCGGCCAATCTTCCAAGCGCCGCCATGAATCCACACCATCACCGGCCGCTTCATCCCCGGCTCCGACGGGAGATACAGATCGAGATTCGTCGCCGAACCGCCGATCACCCGCGTGTGCGAGTCGTACGCCAGATTGCGCTCGGTCGGCGCGAGCGCCTCTTCGCCAGTGAGTCGATTCCAACTGACGAGCAACACGCAGACGGTCAGGCAGATCCAAATCGTACGACGTCGCATGGCAGCGGCTCCGGGTGAATGAGTGCGGTTCTATGTGAGTCAACGTAACCAGAGAGAAGATCGCGGCAGGTCCTGCAAACATCAACTCTTCCTATGCCGCAAGTACCCTGATTGCAGGCACCTGGTTTCAAGCAGTGGGTGATTAATCCGAGCGCAACACCTCTTCGAACCGAACCGTCCCACCAGCCAGCAGCCGTGCGAAGTAGCCGCGTACGCGGACATGTCGACCGAGGCGCTGGACCCGTTGCAGGGCCTTGCGGAAGTCCTGCTGTTGCTGCGTTTCCAGTTGCAACGGCGAGACCTTCAGACGATTGGTGTAGTAGGCACACCCCTCGTGAGCGATCAGCACCACCTGTTCGAGCTGATGGACATCGACCAGGAAACGGAGTTGTTCCAGGAGTCCATCGGCTTCGCGGTATGTTTGAAAATGGCCCGCCAGCGAGGCCGCTCCGCCGGGTACGGCGAGACGATCATACCGAGGGAGTCGCAGCGCCTGATGCAGGAACTCATCAAACTGCTCGCCCAGGCGACCATCGCTGCAATAGATTGCCGCTGCGCGAACTCGTTCGCTTTCGAACCGAATGCTGCTCTGGAATGGTGTCCCGCCGCTCATGTGATCGGTTCTCCGTCTGGGGGTGATTCGTCCTCGGCGTTGTGCGATGGCAATCGGGATGCGCCGCGCCAGAAGCCCCAGGCCAAAGGCAACAACCAGCCGATCGCCGTCACCCTGCCGGCCCATGAGATGAGCATCAGAAGTCGGCAGCCATGATCGAGCGCATCTACTGAAGACGCAGCACCACGAACGAGTTGATCCAGCCACCAGCCACCCAGAAGCCCAGCTACGCCAGCCAGTAACCCACCCACCTGACGCAGCATGGAGAGATGCAGCATGTTGTCATGCGGCGGGGCGAGTTTCAGGGCGACAGTGAGATTGCAGACGTTGACCATCCCGAACATGCCGAACAGTAAATGTGCCAGAATCAACAGCCACCATGTTCCCGCCGTCGCGCTCAAGTACATGAACATCGCACAGCTCACGATCAACAAACTCCAGATATACGCTTCCCAGTCGCGACCGGCATCGCACAATCGCCCCGCCCACACGCTGAGCGGAATCTGGACCAGCAGCATCAACCCATTGAGGATCAGAAACGTCTCCAGCGAGATGCCGAGCACGTAGACGCGAAACTTAAACAGCACAGCTTGCGTCAACCCTTGAAAAGCTGAGAGCCACCAACCATGAGCGAGTAACCACAGGAACGCCGGTTGCTCTCGCAACTGCCGGACCATGGATGCCAACCCGGATCCACCGTTGGGTGGTGCCGCGACCGGGGCCGCGTCGGGCAGCTTGAGCAGGGGCCACATCGAGGCAATACACAACAGCCCACCCACGAAAAAGATCACGGCGTAACTCGCCATCGCCCAGTCGTGCGATGTCTTCTGCAATACGTAGCTGCGCAGCAGGGCGACACTCACCCCGAGTATGAGTTGCACGCCAAGTTCCGCCAGCTTGCGACTGGAAAAGAACCGCCCCCAACCGACCTCAGGCACCAGATCGGCAATCCAGGACAGATAGGTGACGAACGAGATCCCTTGGAACAGGTGCCACAGCCCAACGCACGAGAGGATGAACACCTGCGGCTGCGCTTTCATTGAGGTGAATTCCCACAACAGCGACAGCGGGATGACCATGGCAATTGACCGCGCGATGAGAAACGTGATCAGCCATAACCGCTTGCGTCCGCCCAGTCGTTTCGCCAGCCAGCGTGAGGAAAGCCCCGAGACCTCCAGCGTATCGGGCAGAATCTGTAGTAGAGCGATCGCGAAGGCCGTCGGTCCGAACTCGCTGAAGAAGTAGCTTAGGAACGCGCCGGATGTGAGCGTATGACCGCTTGCGAACAGCGTCTGACTGATCACCACCCGCCGAGTCACTTCGCGAACGCTCACCCCATCATCCGCCAACGGTCAGCCCTTTCGTTTCGATGGAACAGATCCCCCTGTCGCAGCAGTATCGCCGGGCAGGATGACCGGATCAACACGTTGCGGGCTCCAATGGTTGCCCGGTCATTCGCCTCGATTACCGCGCAGCTTCGCCACGACTTCTTTCTCGAACCGCATGCGGGCCTCTGCCGGTTCGCGGACACCAGTCGCAGTGAACCAGTCGATGAGTTGGAACGGGAACATGGATACGTCCATGTACTCGGCTTCCGGTGAATCTGACGGCCAGCCAGGCGATCCGATTTCCTTGACTGTGAAGTACCCGGAGATGACCACTTCGTCGTTGCCACGAATATCGAACGACTCGATGTACGTCACATGCGCCTTGAATGGCTTGTCGAGCGGTTTCCCATTGATGGCGGTGACTTCATGCTGGGAGTAGGAGACTGGATACCGACCCGCTTTCTCGACTCGATGACAGGTCAGCACGAGGTACTGGCCATAGTGGTAAGGCTTCTGATTAGGATCATCCTGCGGCGATGCATCAGGCCCCTGAGCCAGGGCTGACATGCCCATCACACTGGTGAAAAACAGCATCAACAAGCCACGTGTCGTCGCGTGCTTACAGTTGGCCATGTCTCTTCCTGGTCGAAATTGAAGACTTGCTCGCACACCACACTGCGGTGTGCAACGTCCGAAAAAACAAGGGAACGCTGTCGCACATGCTACTTCATTGCGGGTTTCCTGATAGCCCAATCCGGAATGACGTATTCGATCGCGCCTGGCCGAGAATGCAGAATGCCCTGATGCCCCTGCCAGACTGTTTCCCCCTCGACCAGAAAGCTCTATCATCCAACCCGACTGATCTGTCCGCCGATTCCAACTCGGAGTGATTCATGCAACGACGTCGTTTTCTGACCACCAGTCTGGCTGCCGGTTTGTATGCCGCCGCCACGCCACAGCCCCTGTGGAGTGCCAGTTCACCGAACGAGATGTTGCGGGTCGCGTTTGTCGGAGTTGGTGGTCGCGGCGGCGCGAATCTGAAGAGCATCACTGGTGTGGGTGGGATTGAAGTCGCCGCGTTGTGCGATGTGAATCGAGCGAACTTGAATCGAGCGGCCGGGATGCATCCCCAGGCACGCACCATGGAAGACTTCCGCAAGCTGTACGAGCACGAAGGCGAGTTTGATGCGGTCGTCGTGAGCACGACGGAACACACGCACGCCTTCGCCACACTGCCAGCGCTGCAATGCGGCAAGCATGTGTATTGCGAGAAACCGCTGGCACATTCGGTGGCGGAATGTCACGCACTACTGGATGCCGCACAGGCACGCCCGGAGTTGGCGACGCAAACGGGCAATCAAGGCTGTTCGACGGAAGGCTTTCGCCGTAGCTTCGAGGTGCTTCAAGCCGGTCTGCTGGGCGAGGTTAGCGAAGTCCATGTCTGGCACCCGGCTCACAGTTGGCCGAACGGCGTTGATCGTCCCGCCACCGCGGACCCTGTTCCGACGGGCCTTGATTGGCAATCTTGGCTGGGCTCGGCGCCGCCACGGCCGTATTGCGAAGAGATCTACCATCCCGGGAAATGGCGAGGCTGGTACGATTTCGGCGGAGGTTCCCTCGCGGATTTCTGCTGCCATGGCTTTCAACTCGCCTACCGAGCACTCGATTTGGGAACGCCAACGCGGATCGAAGCCACGGGGGAGGGCCTGGGACACGAGTCATTCGCCACACGCTGCCACGTGATCTACGACTTTCCTGCCAGCGGGCGACGCGGACCGGTCAAACTGCACTTCTATTCAGGTGACAACAATTTGCCGCCCGACCACATAACCGGCGGCCCCGTGGGAACCACCGGCTGCCTGCTCATTGGCAGCGAAGGCACCTTGTCGGCTGGGCTTTGGAACACGGACTGCAACATATGGTGGAAAGGCGAAAGTAAGTATCGAGGTGCCGATGATCCCAGGCTGGCCGAACTGCCTAGGACGCAACCGCGGATTGATACCCAGGTGCTCAAATGGGACCCTCGCCTAGCCGCGAAGGGGGAGCGTCCCCGTTGGAG
>JAGQQB010000295.1 GCA_020426425.1 Planctomycetaceae bacterium
GCCGCAATGAGATTCTGCTCGAAGTCCGTGAACGGAATCTCGACGCTCAACTCTTTTTCCGCAATCAGGGC
Source organism: Planctomycetaceae bacterium (assembly GCA_020426425.1). Taxonomy (GTDB): domain Bacteria; phylum Planctomycetota; class Planctomycetia; order Planctomycetales; family Planctomycetaceae; genus JACKHO01. The sequence continues at coordinate 72 of JAGQQB010000295.1, forward strand.
TTCCGCGCCATCAGCGTGCTGCGGTGCCACTACGATGACACCGAGGAAGATGCCTACATCCTGCGGTATCGCATGGATGCAACGCACGACGAAGCTTCGCCGTTCTCGCCACACAACCGCATCTCGGAATACGACGCGGCGTAGTGGCAGACCACATCTGAGACTCACAGACAGGAATGTCTGTGCCACATGATGTGGAGTCGTAGCCAGAGCGACTACCCTGGTGTTACCGCAGTCGGTTCCTGGCGTCCTGATCGCAGTGGCAGACCCGCGTCGAGCGGATTCGCTGGGGTGTAGTACTTCGAGTACGATTCGTAACCCAGGCCTTCTTCGTCTGCCTGGTGCGAGTTCAGGTCGTTCACAATCACGCCCATGGTCCGCACACCGTGGGCCGAGAGCATTTCCTGAGTCCGTCGCAGTGTTGCTTCCTTGTTCTTGAGCATGCGGACCACCAGCAGCATCCCATCGGCATGTGGTGAGATGATGCACGGGTCACTGACCGCGAGGACGGGTGGCGAATCGAGGATCACAATATCGAAGTTGCGACGGGCCTCTTCCAGCACATGATGCAGCACCTGCGTCGACAGCAACTCGGCGGGATTCTCGGGGCACAGACCGGCGGTCATCACGGAGAGACCTTCAATCAGTGTGGGACGGATGGCGTTCTGCCAACTCAGTTCACGCAGCAGCACGTCGGTCAGACCGTTTTCCTGGGGCAGACCGAACAGGCCGTGTTGTGTTGGTCGTCGCAGATCGGCGTCGATGATCAGTACGCGTTTGCCGGACTGGGCAACGGCAATGGCCAGATTCGCGGCCGAAGTACTCTTGCCATCGCCCGGCTCGGGACTGCTGACCTGCACCACCTGTTCGCCACTTCGCATGGAGAAGAACAGCGTGGTGCGGATGGAGCGGAATGCTTCCGCTTCACGTGATCCGGGACGGTGATAGTAACAGAGTGTGGGATGGATTGGACCACGTGCCGCGAGCCGTTCGAGGTCGGATGTCGTGGTGAATGTGGGCACCGCTCCCATGATTTGCTGACCGGTGAGATCGCGAACTTCATCCAGGCTCTTGAGTCGGGTGTCGCTCCATTCACGGAAGTACGAAAGGCAGAACACGAGCGCCATGCCGAGCATCATGAACGCGCCCACGATCTTGGCGACACGTTTCAGTGACCGTTCGAGTCGCACCTGCGAGATCTGCTTCAGGCGATAGCCTTCCTGTTCCTGAATTACGTCGTAATCGGCGAGTTGAGCGAAGACGAGTTCGCTCTGCTTCTTGAGTCGGGCGATGTCGTCCTTCCGACGGCCATCTTCGACCTCGAACATCTCAGCATTCTTGGCTCGCTGCTGGGCATCGGTATGTAGCAGGGCGAGTTTTTCGTCGTCCGAATCGAGTTCCTGGAGTTGCTCTTTGAGCATCTGTTCGTAGACATTGACCATGTCCATGCCGGTGGCGGCGGTGTTGGCCGAGATCGGTTGTTCGCCACGGTCGATGGCTGGTGGCGTGAGCCCCTGACGATGGTAGAAGTCCAGGATCGTGTCGATCTGGCGACGCACATTGCGGACGGACGTGTGGTCTGGACCGAGAGTATGCAACAGTCGCTGTTCGAGCAGACGGGCGGTCAGCAGCTGCCCATCCAATGCTGCTTTGGCTGGTGGTCCTGTCAATGCGGCTGCTCCTCCGCCAGCTCCCGCTCCGCCACTTCCCGAGTTGGTTGCGGTTCCGGTAGAGAGTGAGTGGAGAACCCAGAACTCGAGCACTTCACGCGACTTGGCTTCGGAGATCATTCGTTCCAGCGTGGCGAGTTTGGCCTGAATGCCAGCCCGCCGACGCATGTTGTCGCGCTGCGCTTTCTCGAGTTCGGTGACTTCGGCCTCGAAGCGGTTCTGAGCCGGAGCGGGCATGCCATTCACGGTCACCACAGGCGAAGCTTTCAGAAACACTGGAGCATCGTGGCGAAACTTCTGGTAGTCCGCTTCTGCGTTTCGGACTTCGTCCTCCAACTCCTGTTGCTGCTTGAGCAGGAGGCTGTAGACCTGTTGCGATCCTTCCGCCCGGGTTTCGGTCAGATAGTCGCGGTAGGCTTCGACCATCGCCTGCACGACCTTCTTGGCGATTTCCTTGTCGGGATGCGAATAGCCAATTTCCAGGATGTTGTCGAAGGAACTTTCCTGGCCTGACGCACGTGATGTCGACAGGTCTTCGCTCACGCTCTTGTAGGGATCATACCCCGAGGCCAATTCCGGGACATCCTGCAGGCCATGGTCCTTGAATGCTCGCTCGATGATGGCATCGGTGCGGAGCAGCTTGAGGTGATCCGCCCTGTCGCCATACCGGTTCGCTTCTCCATCGCCGGTCGGCACGCTCGCCTTTTTCGAGACGAGCACCTGGGTGGAGGCGGTGTAGACGGGCCCCATCATGGAGTAGACGAGCATGCCGATAATCAGGCCGAGCATCCCGCCGTAGGCGAGCGGCTTCCAGATCGACATTAGAAACCGGCCAATATTGATCGTGCGACCACCCATGGCGGAGGAACTGGCACCGCTACGATGATATCCGAACGGCGCGAAGTCGAATTCAGCTTCGGATGGTTTGGGAGGGATCGGTGTCACGGTTGTGTTCCCGTCAAAGACTCAGTGAGAGAAACGTGCTCAGGGAGAAGTCGGTTACCAGGGGGATGTCGCCTGGATTGCATCAGGAGTTCGCTACCAGAGTCGACTCAACGTTGCTCGTGTAGAACCGCAGCGTTTCCTTGAGTCCTTCGTACAATCCAAAACGCGGGACGTAACCGAGATCTGCGACCGTACGGCTGATGTCAGCAGAGGAGTGCAGAACATCTCCCACACGTGGCGGACGGAACTCGGGACGGAACGGCTTCTCCATCAGGTCGCAGATCAACCGCAGCAGTTCGATCACGCTGATCGTCGATCCACTCGCGACGTTATAGACGTTTCCGGAGACGCCCGGCACACTCGCGGCGAGCAGATTGGCATCGACCACGCTCTGGACATACACAAAGTCGCGTGACTGTTCGCCACTGCCAAAGATCATCGGCGAGCGACCGTCCAGCAGGGCGGCGGCAAACAGCGGAATTACCGCTGAGTAAGGGCTCTTGGGATCCTGGCGTGGACCGAACACATTGAAGTAGCGTAACCGTACCACTTCCAGGTCGTACGCGGCGGCGAATGCCTGGCAGTAATACTCCCCTGCGAGTTTTGCGGCGGCGTAGGGTGACAGGACTTCCGGGACATGCGATTCACGCTTGGGCATCACTGGAGAGTCACCGTAGGCACTGCTGGACGCGGCGTAGACGACGCGGCGGACACCGTTACGGCGGGCAGCGTCGAGCACATTCACGGTTCCTGTTGCACAAGCGGCGTGCGATGCCAAGGGATGCTCAATACTCATTGGCACTGAAGCGAGCGCTGCTTGGTGGAAGACGATTTCGCGTCCTGCGACGGCCTGTTGAACGGCCTCGGGATCGCAGACGTCGCCGTCTACGAATTCAATACGATCGGCCACATGTTGCAAATTGTCGAGCGATCCGGTGCAGAGGTTGTCCAGGACACGGACATCGCAGCCATGTTCGACCAGTCGGGTCACGATGTGTGACCCGATGAATCCCGCTCCCCCCGTCACCAGGCACTTCTTGGCAGGGAAATCCATGTGTGTGGTTCCTTTTCTCAACAGTTGGCTCGCGTGTTCACGCTCCGAGTTGACGCAACGATGCCCCATTTCGGTCTGTGTGAACCTACCACTCTCCTGTCGATGGTGACGGAAAGGAACATGGGGGACGCTGAGTTATCTCAACAGCCTGTGTCGATTAATCACCTCAGACCGGCCTGTTGACGGAAGAATACGCCCAACTCGAAAGATGCGCACGACATTTCCCGTCGCCCCGCGATGACGAATCCATCCCGCCGCCGCAACCATTCAACGACACATGACCAGTGCATTCGGTAGAAACGGATTCGTCGCCGAGACGTTGCGTTGTTGGGGGGCGATGCTGCCAATGTCGGTGACGTCTGCCGGACGCCTTCTCTGCGAGCTTCGCGCTCCCAGGGATTCAAAATGAGAAATCTGTCAGCTCTGCGGACAGACAAGCACCCACCACCAGACGCAGCCGACCACTGCTGATTTCGCCTGGGATCACTGCAAACCTGACTTCAAGTTGCTCTAATAAAGTCGCGGCGATGTGGTGCGATTTGATGATTGACGCCGCCTCGCAATCGAATCGTAACGGCCCGCTTTCTCCTGAAGAGTCTGCTCGATGTTGACCCTGCTTGTCGCGTTTGGATCGTTCTTTGGTTTCATCCTCGCCTACCACACCTATGGGCGGTGGCTGGCGAACAGGATCTTTCAATTGGATCCCCAGGCGCTCGTGCCGGCGGAGGAACTGCGGGATGATGTCGACTTCGCACCGACGCCGCGCCAGGTGATCTTCGGCCACCACTTCACCAGCATTGCCGGGACAGGGCCGATCGTTGGGCCGGCGATTGCCGTGTTCTGGGGTTGGTTGCCAGCACTCCTGTGGGTGCTGCTGGGATCGATCTTCATTGGCGCGGTGCATGATTTCGGGTCGCTGGTGATTTCGCTGAGGAACCGGGGACAGACCGGGGGCGAGATTGCTGGCCGGGTGATTTCGAAGCGGGCGCGGCTGTTGTTTCTGTTGATCCTGTTCTTCGCTCTGACGGTGGTCCTGGCGGTGTTTGGTCT
>JAGQQB010000296.1 GCA_020426425.1 Planctomycetaceae bacterium
TCTCACCAGCGGAGATGAAGACGTCGTTCCCAACCGCGATGGGAACGGCGATGTTGCAGTTGTAGTCGGTGACGTACTCATGCTCCCACAGTTGTTTGCCGCTGTTGGGGTCGAGTCCGAGCAATGCATTGCCGCTGAAGCAGGCGAGAATCGGACGCTCATGCAGCGTGAGCAGTGTTGGCGACGAGTACCCACAGGCGTGACCTTGGCCAGCGGTCCACCGCAGCGCCCCGGTCCTTGTGGAGAAGCTGGCCACGGTCGCCTCCGGAGCACCGACATGGACGATCACCTGTTCACCCACGACGAGCGGCGATCCTGCCATGCCGTACTCGGCGGGCTTCCCTTTCAGGCTGATCACCGGCTGCTGCTGCCATTGGATCGAGCCGGTCTTGAGGTCGACCGCAAAAAGCCGACCTTCGCCGGTGTACGCGAATGCCGTTTCGGCGGTGAGGGCTGGTGTCGCACGGGGGCCGTCACCCATGGCATTCGAATAGGCCGGGCAGAGTGCGGTCTTCCACAGCGTCTTGCCAGTGTTGGCGTCGAAGGCGAGGAGGGACTGCTGCTGATCATCCTGCACCAACGTGCAACCGACATCGCCCAGGATCGCGCAGCCGGACATGCCGACGCCGCCCGGGATGCGCCACAGTTCCTTGGGGCCAGTCGCAGGGAAGGAGTCGATTAAACCAGTCTCTGTTGAAATGCCGTTGCGTTGCGGGCCAAGGAACGCGGGCCAGTCGTCGGCCATGGTGGGCGCACCAGTAAGCAGCGAACAGGTCAACAGTGTCAGCAGGTACGAACGGAGTGGCATCGGCATTCCTCGCGAGAGAGTTCAGAAAGCGGCAACGGCGTTGTACCGGGATACGACCATCGGTCTCAAGCTCGACTGGCAGTGACAACTCCGGTGTGCAACGATACCGGTCGCGTAGCGACACGCGAACCATGCGCCGTTGTCAGGTCGGTTCGCCGCACTTGAGCGATGGCGATGTGATGTGTTGAGATGGTTGAGTGTGGCTGTGCCACGGTTGAGATGGTTGCGTTGAATTAGTGAGGAGTCGTGCTTAGGCACGGTGGAAATCGGCAAGGAGATCATACGATGAAGCATGCGTCCTGGATGTTGATGGGTTTGGTTCTGCTGTGTGGTTGTGACCCAGCGAATGAAGAAGTGAGTCCTCCTGCCGAGGTGCCTCAGCCGGGACCAGCGGTGCTCTCACCGGAAGACGCAGGTCCGGCACCGCAGGGGCAGTCGGAAGATCCGATGCCGACCACAGAATCGCCGGTCGAGGCCGCTGCCGTCGACGCACAGATTCTTGACTGGGATGGCGTGGAAGCCCTCGTCCGTTCTCACAAGGGGAAGGTGGTTGTCATGGATCTGTGGTCGACGTACTGCCTGCCATGTCGCAAGGAGTTTCCGAACCTGGTCAACCTACACAAAGAGCATGGGGATCAGGTTGCATGCATTTCCGTTTCGCTCGACTTCGATGGTTTGGAAGATCAGCCGGTCGAAGCCTGCCGCGAAAAGGTGCTCAAGTTTTTGACCGATCAAGGGGCTACATTTGATAACGTCGTCTGCAGCACTCCGGCAGAAACGGTGTTCGACAGCAAGATCCCGCACAAGTCGGTCCCGGCGGTCTATGTGTTCGACAAGGAGGGCAACTGGGTTGGCAAGTTCCCGAATCTCGAGGAAGGCGATCCTGAGGCGTTCAACTATCCTGAGCATGTGTTGCCGCTGGTGACTCAGTTGCTGGCACAGTAGGGCGGGCAGGTAAGCAACAGGCGTGGATTGCGCCGTAGTCCAAACGTATGATCGCGGAGCGATCAACGGCTATGGGCCGGTTGTTGGCGGTACGGTCCCCAAGTTATCGATCAGTCCTGGGAGTGACAGGTCGGGAGTGACGATGCTGAACTTTGATGAACTCTTCGCGGCGGCTGATGCCCTGTCGGCTCCGGTGCCGGTGGTGGCCGCTGGTGGAGCCGACTCCACGGTGATTCAGGCGCTCGAACTGGCGCGGCGTCGCGGTTGGGTCGATCCTATTCTGACCGGCGACGAGCAACAGATTCGCGAGTTGGCCGCTGGTCTGGACATCGACCTTTCTCCATTCACACTGGTGCCTGACGCTGCCGACTCGGCGATCAAGGCGGTTCGCTGTGTGACAACCGGCCGCGCGAAGCTGCTGCTCAAAGGTCAGCTTCCAACCCCCAACCTGATGAAGGCCATTCTGCAGCGGGATGGGGGCTTGCGGACAGGGAAAACCATCTGTCAGGTGGTGCTGATGGAGATCACCCGGGATCGGCGGACGTTCCTGCTGGCGGATACTGGAATCACCATCGATCCGAATCCACAACAGCAGGCGGAGATTCTGACGGCGACGCTGGAAGTCGCGCGCAGCTTAGGGTGTGACTCTCCCCGGGTCGCCCTGATGGCGGCGACCGAGAAGGCGAACGAGGCGATGCCGGAAACGCTCGCCCAGACTGCACTCGTCGAACGGGCACAGGCGCGCGAGTTCGGTCCTTGTGTCGTGGCAGGCCCATTGTCGTTCGATCTCGCCTATGCATCTGTCGCTGGCGCGAGAAAAGGGATTGGTGGCGACGTGACCGGACAAGCTGATGCGATGGTCTTTCCAAATCTGCTATCGGCCAACTTGACCGTGAAAAGCATGATGTACACCGCCGATTGCCGCTTTGGTGGCATCTTGAAAGGGACGAGTAGTCCGGTCGTGTTCATGTCCCGAGCGGACAATGTGGAGACGCGATTGCATTCGATCGCGTTTGCGCTGCATACGTTGCCGCAATAAGTAGCAGGCACTCTCCGAGTGCCGTCCGCAACACAATGGGCTAACGCAGGGGTGTCGAGGATTGAATCCGCAGGGAGCGAGTCCGCTTCCCTGCGGCGATGAGATCTGGAATGGAAGTCAAGAGTACCGTGACGCCCCGTGACAAGGCGGACGGCACTCGGAGAGTGCCTGCTACTGGGCGAGCGAGCCGACGAGGTCGCGGGTGCATTCACTCCCTGACTCGCGAAAGGCGAGTTGACCGGCGGGGGCGAATCCCTGACTGGCGGCGAGTTCGTGGAACAGTTCCAGCGCATGCCGCTCGGCGGAGCCAATCTGAAAGTGCAGATTCTTCCGCAAGTACGACTCCGCAGTCTCTGGGGCCAGCTGGAGCTTGGGGGCTTCGCGGCGGGCAATGCTGGGGATGTTGGCCACTCCCAAGTCGCGCGTCTGTTCCAACGCGACGTCCAGACCATGCAACGGTGTCTCCTTGCGGGCGACCCACATCGCGAACACGAACGGCAAACCAGTCCACTGCAGCCATTCCTGCCCGAGATCCCACACCGTGTGAAACTCCTCGGCCGGAGGATGCATCGCCCGGTCACCAATCAGCAGAATCGCGTCGGCGCTGGTATCGGCCACCGATTTGCCCAATGGCAGCGGTTGCAGTCGCGGTCGCACGCCGAACCGTTCTTCGAGCATCACCTGGACCAGCGCGGAACTTGTCCGCGAACCTTCATCGAGCGCGAGAGACCGAATGTCTCCCGGAAAGACGCGGGAGTAGAGTTTCACGCTGAGGACCGGACCGCGCGTCGCCACGCAGGCATCGGAGACGACTTCGTAGTCGGGATCGCCGAACGCCTCGACCGACGGGATCAGGGCGACATCGAGTTGACCGCGCTGCAACGCATCGGCCAGTCGGCTCGGGACGTCGAGAATCAGCTCGGCGTCCGGGGCGAGTGTCGACAAACCCTCGATGAGCGGCTTGCTGTTGAGATAGCTGACCGCACCAATTCGCAGCTTCCGTGCCATCGCAGGGTCTTTTCGGGGACGATCAATCATGGGGTTCCTCTGCTCCGCAGTGACTGCATTATAGAGGAGGGCGAACTTGTGGCAATCCGGCAACAGTCGCCGACATCAGGAGGACGCGAGCACAGTGATTTCACGCAAATCTGATGCGTTTCACCATACAGTTGCATGCCTGATGCAGTAAGTCGGCCAGCGTCGACGTGACCTGTCAGGCAATGGTTGGCCGCCATCAGAACGCCGCAGCAAGAACGGAACCGTAGAATCACGTCGGGATTAACAGCATGTCGTCCACGCCTGCGGAAGGTGCCATTGCTGCGATCACTTGTAGGTGAATACCGCCGTGGCCGTCGTCCGCTGATGGCTCACCAGACGTACCCAATACGCGCTGAGTTCACGAGGGAACTCGTAGGACTGCGTTTCGTCTGCCGCCACGGTCAATTCCTTCCACCGGGTCCAGGTGCCGGTCCCGGTGAAGTCAAGCTGAATGCTGAACGTGACGGAATCATCGCTGGCATGCGACAGCGCAAGCGATTTTTGATCGTAACCGGTCATCAGGTAAGGATCGCTGGGCACATTGGCTTCAACTGCGGTTTCAGACCACGGGCCGCCCACGCCACGCGGCTTGCCGAAGTGCCAAAGATCATCAACGCTGCCGAGCCACAGGGCACACTTTCCATCGGTCGACCGGATAATACGATCGTTGTCGGCGGCGGGATTCCGGACGACGCCGCTCAGGCAGAGCAGCCCGCGATACGTTGCGAAATCCTTGATGCGGAAATTGTGCGACGCGATTGGGCGCAGTAGTGGAAACCCACCTGCGTTTTCGGCAGGGAGTTCGTAAAAGGTGCCATGCACATTGAGTAGATCGCGCTCAGTGCACACTTCTCGGCAGACACGTTCCGGGCCGAGTGGTCCAGGCTGATCGTAGGCGACGTCTCCTTTAGGAATACGCCAGCGATTTCCCTGCTCATCGACA
>JAGQQB010000297.1 GCA_020426425.1 Planctomycetaceae bacterium
CCACGCACTACCACGAACTGACCGACCTCCCCCGCACCCTGCCCCGCACCGCGAACTGGAACGTCGCCGTGCATGAACAAGCAGGCGACGTGATCTTCCTGCACAAGATCGTCCCCGGCTCAGCCAATCGCAGTTACGGCATTCACGTCGCGCGACTCGCCGGCGTGCCACGCGATGTCATCACCAGGGCAGATGACATTCTCAGCCAACTCGAAGCCGACCACCACGGCCCCGATGGCGCCCCCACCGTCCCCGCCCGGCAAAAGTCCTCCGGCAAACAACAACTCCTGCTGTTCGAACCCGAACCGCATCCTGTCCTCAGCGAACTCAAGACACTGAACCTCGACGAGATGACTCCGCTCAAAGCGCTCCAGGAACTGGCGAGGATGAAGGAGAGGTTGTGAGGTGAGGGGTTAGGGGCGAGAGGTTAGAGGTGAGGGGTGTCTACCATGCGACAACCACTACCAACTACCAACTACCAACTACCAACGCCTCACCGCCCCGTCCGTTCCACGAAGCCGCCTGGTTGGCGACGGATGAGGCGTTTCATTTCTAGCACCGTCAGCGTCGCCAGTACGCGTGATGGCTCAATGGGGGACTGGGCCAGAATGTGGTCGATCGGGGTCGGTTCTGTTTCCACCAGCGAGAGGACGTCCCGTTCCTGCTCGTTCAACGTCAACTCGCGTGGGGCATGGACCACGGTTTCCGGCGATGTCCGGACAGGAGCCGAGAGCGGCCCTAGCGCGTCGAGAATATCGTCGATCCCGCGGACGAGCGTCGCCCCATCGGTCAACAGATCAAGACACCCCAGGCACCCAGGATGGTCAATGCGTCCCGGCACAGCAAAGACCTCGCGTCCTTGTTCCTGTGCATGACGCGCTCTATGCAACGCCCCGCTCTTCCGTCCGGCTTCAACAATCACCACGCCTTGTGACATCCCGGCGATGATCCGATTGCGCTGCGGAAACAACCCCGGCTGCCCTTGCCGTGTCATCGGTGATTCCGACACCAAGGCCCCCTGTCGACAGATCTCCTCGGCGAGTTGGACATGTTCGGGAGGATAGACATGCGCCAATCCCGTCGCACACACGGCAATCGTCCGCCCGCCAGCCTTAAGTGCTCCGCGATGCGCAGCAGCATCAATCCCGCGTGCCAATCCGCTGATCACCGTGAAGCCCGCCAGCGCCAATCCATAACCAAGCTGCTCCGCAATCTTTCGTCCATAACTCGACGTCTGTCGCGAGCCGACGATTGCCACAGCGAGCGCATCACGCTCCAGTAATTCGCCACGGCAATACAACACACCCGGAGGATCGAAAATACGTCCTAGCGGTTCTGGATAGCGTGCATCACGCCGTAACAGCAGTTCCACGCCTGAGTCATATGCCAACGTATGCTCGGTTCGCGCGGCCTCCAGGTTCCGCGCCGCTGTGATCGCCGCACTGAGCTTGGGGCCGACCCCATCGACCGCCAGCAATTGACCACCGCTCGCTTCCAGCACCGCGACTGCGGAACCGAAATGCTCCAACAACGCAGTTTGAATCCGCGGACCAATGCCCGAAACGAGATTCAATTGCAGCAGCGCCAGCAGTTCGAGATCCGGTTCGCCCATACTGGCCCTAAACTAAGCACTGGTCCTACTGATCAACCGTTGCTGCCCCACCTGCGTGCCGGGCAATGGCTGGTTCCGCACACGACTCTTTGAAGATGCTCTTGGTCCACGTCCCGATCAACCACCGAATAAGCCAGGGGCACATCCGGTAAACAAACATCAGGGACCGCGCCCGCAGGCCGATGAGGCAAATCGCCTGTCGCCAGAGCGTTGAACTCACAGCCCGCCTGGCGACTAGCTCCGGCGTGACCCAGGAATTCTTCATCTGCGAAACAGCGTATTGCTGCTCCGACTCCTGCGCGAAGCGACCGGTCGCCGCCAAATTCGTCGGCACGAACCAGGGACACACCACCGTCACACTCACCTTGTGCGGCAACAATTCAACTTTGAGAGTTTCCGAAAGCGCGACGAGTGCCGCCTTGGTCGCGTTGTAAGGTGCCATCCGCGGCGCGAACACCAGCCCTGCAATCGACGCGATGTTCATGATGTACGACTGCCGAGGATTCCGCTTCAGCCACGGAATGAACGTCTTGCAGCCCAACATCGCTCCGCGCAGATTGATATTGTAGATCCAGTCCCAAGTCGCGACATCCACCGCATCCAGTTCGCCGCCCGCACACACGCCAGCGTTGTTGACCACCATGTCAATCTGCGGCCACTTCGCCTGCAACTGCTCGCAAACAGACTCCCACTCCTCCTGGCTGGTCACATTCAGTGGCAGGAAAAATGCGTCTCCGCCAGATTTCTGTATCTCGGCGGCGACCTGTGCACCCGCCTCGACATTTACGTCGGTGACGGCGACACACCAGTCACGACGCGCCAGTTCCCGGCAAATCGCTTCACCAATTCCACTCCCACCGCCAGTGACCAACGCGTTCTGTTTTGTAACTGCCATATCTTCAGGCCTGCCATATGGACGTGTTCGAAACGCTACGGTAATTCGTGGCCCCGATCGCTGCAACTTGGACAGAACAAGTTCCTACCGATGAGTTGCGTCTGATGCATGGTGGTCACGTCCTGCGAATCGGAAGTCGTGTCGTCAGATCGAAGCCGTAGACGCTGGCAGCATCGGGTACGACGACCATTATTCTGACGCACCGCTATCTGGACGAGAGTCGAACGAGTCTGCCGAATTCGGCGAGCGCCCTGCGGCAGGGAATCCGCGTTCGCCGTGCCAGCCGCAGCCCCTGGCGATCAGTTCCAGCTTTCGGCCCCGGCATCCAGCACAACCAGCGTTCCGCACAATTGATCGTGAATTGTCCGTCGGCGTGGCCTCAACACGCTGACGGCATCAATGATCAACAGCAATCCAACAACCGCAGCCGAGACATAATACAGCGGCAGCAGCCGTAACGCATCAGCCAGCCCATGCAGGATCAGCAGCCAGACGACCGCGAACTGCAGGAAGCTCCGCCGCCACAGAACGCGCCGTTCCGGCACAGCGCCGAACCGATCCACGATCCGCAATTGCATCAAACGCTTGCCTGGTGTCGATCCAAACTCCGCCTGCCACAAACTCGCAGAGAGTGGAATGAATGGCGCCAACCCAATCAACGCCAATCCCAACAGCGGCAGTTGCTGAATCGCAAGCTGGACTGAACGAGGATCGAGCGCGTGCCCCGCAAGCAAAGTCACCAGCGCCAGCCCAACTCCCCCCAACATCAACGCCACCAGCCCCATGCACAACAGGTCAATTCCCCATGCGAGCGCGCGACTCGTCATGCCTGCCGCCGTTTGAGGAATGGGCCGCAGACGGCAAACTGCAGCGGCGAGTTCGCGATAGTCGCCAAATCGGTCCTCCGGTGATTTCGACATCAACCGCAGCAGCAGCCCCTTCCACGCTTCCGGAACCAACCCAGATGCTTCCCCCGGAAACTGAACATCACCCCGGCAATGCGCATGCAGCACCTGCTCCATCCGGCCATCGCCAAAATCATACGGTTTGCGACCGTACGTCATCTCGAAAAGCATGACCCCCAGCGAATACATGTCACTCCGCAGATCGACCTGACCGGAAATCCACGCTTCCGGAGCGAGATACCCCGGCGTCCCCATCGCGGCTTCGCCGGTCTCGCCCACCGATCCCACACTTCGCGCCAACCCAAAGTCCGACAGTTTCGCCTCGCCATTCCGGGTGAGCAGAATGTTATTCGGCTTTAAGTCTCCATGCATCACATCCTGAGCCGCTGCTGCCTGCAGCGCAGCGATGATCTGCGTGGCCAGTTCGATCACCTCAGGATAGCTCAACGGCTCTCGACGCAGCCGCTCATACAACGACTCTCCCGAAACCAGTTCCATCGCCAGGAACGACACCCCCGCCTGCTCGCCAACGTAATACACACTCGCCACATGAGGATGCTGCAAACTCGCCTGCGCCCGGGCTTCCTCACGCAACACTTCAAGCCGAGTTTCTCCAGTCGATTCCGAGGCATGACCTCGGATGACCTTCAGCGCCACATGCCGCTGCAGCGACTCATCCAATGCCCGATACACCACGCTCGCCCCGCCACGCCCCAGCGCCGCTTCAATGCGAAAGTGCCCCAGCCAGGTGCCAATCAGTGGATCGTCCCCGGCCTCTGGTTCTTGATTCAGTTCCGCAACAGGAATCTCGAAGAAAGTGTCCAGCAGCGACTGCGATCCCGTCGTCTCCCCCACATCTGAGACGCGACCACACTTCGCACACGTCACCGTGCCCGTCTGCTGCACCCGCTGACTTCGTCCGCAGGGGCAGCGAAACAGAATGCCCTCATGTTCAAATGCCGCGCCCATGGAATCAGGGGGTTAAAGCCACAAGTCGTCCCCGAACTGAGGATCAGCCTACCACGATCCCCAGCAAGAATCACACCCGAATGCAGAAAAACCGAACACAGGCCGGCAGCAAAACGTAATCGCCGACCACACCAACACTTCCACCAAAGATGCTTGGCTGAGTTCGACCCCAGCACTCCAGGAATGGCACCACCGCAGCAAATAACGACAACGCAATACGCAGCGCCCTCAAGCAGTCGACAGTCGGCATTCAGCCGTCAGCAGTCGGCGTTTCTCACTCCTGAATCCTCACTCCTCACTCGGAATGTACCGATTCGTCAGTTCGGCATAGTCCTCCCGCACCGGACTGAAGACATCCAGCACCACCGCTGGCCCGTCGT
>JAGQQB010000298.1 GCA_020426425.1 Planctomycetaceae bacterium
AACGCATGATCAAACGTGAGCCCCTCCGCCGCGAGTCGTTCCACCGTCGGCATCACGCCGAGTTCATCCCCATACAGCCGCATGTAGTGGGTGGAATTGTCTTCGGAGAGAATCCAGACAATGTTTGGCCGATCGTCGGCCCCTTGGGCGCGGCAGATACTGCAGAGAATCAGTAGCAGAGGAAGGCACTTCTTTAGCTTCATGTCTCACAACCAGTCACGAACCAAGTTTAGTCAACGCATCCGAAGAATCGCATGTGGAGACCCTAACCGGGTGAGTGGTTGGGAGCAAGGAATCGAGGATAGTGGTGAGAGGTGAGAGGTGAGCGATTCGGTTGTGACCGAGACCTGCCGCGTTTCATCCTCTAACCTCCAACCGCTCACCTCTATCCACCCACAATCAGGGGGCGGATGACCTGGCAGTGGATCGGTGCCAGCACGCGCTTGAGTTCGCGGAACATGTCCTCGTCGAAGTATGTCCCAACAATCGCGCCCCCAGAACCGGCGAACTTCGCGCTCGCACCGACGCTACGGGCAGCATCGATCATCGCGCGATGGCCGGGCGAGATGGCACAGATGCTGGCCCGCGTATCGAAGTTACGATCGATCAGCGCATGCAGCCAGTCATGATCGCCGCTTAGCAATGCCTCGCGGGCTTTGTCGGTAATCTGAGCAAACTGCTCCATTGCATGCACGACATCGCGATCACCACGCTGATACCGGGCGCGGAGCGGATTGTGAACCACATACGTTGGTTCCCCGACCAGTGTGCTGTAAGCGATATAGACCGGTGGCAGCAGAGTGGGATCGAGTCGCTCGTATTGACCGCACTCCATGCCATCGATCTGTTGCATGCGGTCCTTGCAGAAGTCCATGAAGACCAGACCCTCGTAGATCTGAATTACGCGATCCTGCAGTCCCGCCGCGATGCCCAGTTCCTGCGTCTCCACACTCAGCGCGAGCGATGGTTGCACTTGAAGCGGGATGTCGACTCCGTAGAAGTCGATCAGCGCGCGGAGCGTCGCGACGATAATCGCGCTTGAGCCAGCGAGGCCAACGGCCCGCGGGACATTGGATGCGTAGCGAATCGCGAAGTTCCGTCCATGCAGCGGTAGTTGTTTGGCGGTGCAGTATTCGTAGAAGCGTTTGATCGTTGCTTTGACGAGCCGCACGCCACCGTAGTAGCCGTGAAGCTCGACGTCGTCATGCAGTTCCTGGATTGAGCCGAAACTGCTCTGGTCTTCGTGCGTCCAAACGATTTCGACTTTGGGCCATTCGTACAGCGTGACCTCGGCGAAGAAATTGCGCACGATGAGTGAGATCGTGCGTCCGTGGTATCCATCGGAAGGATTCCCCACGAAGCCCGCTCGCGCATAGGCACGTCTGCGAACAATTTCCATGATGACCGAATAATGGCGACCCGACGTGAACGACCGGGACAACGCCCAAGGCACGCACCGGCATCCATCAAGTCTACCCTACAGTTTCTCCCGCAGTCGCCGGAAGCTTTCCAGGGCGAAGAATTCGGGCAGTCCGAGTTCGTTGAAGATGCGGGCTGTGTGCTTTGTACGTTCTTCAGCGCGGACCCAGAACTCACGTTCGTCGTGACCGGGGAAGAGTGCGGCATCTTTTTGCGATTCGTGCTTGAAAATCGCTTGCTTCTTGCGAGACATCGTTTCGGGACTGAGTGGCACCGCCCGCTCGATCTCGTGTGGTTCGTATTCCTGCCATGCGCCGCGATACAGCCAGACCTCAGGTGCGATCCCTTCCTCAGCCGCAATTGGCAATGCCGCGATGATCGCTTCGGCACACATTCGGTGCGTGCCGTGCGGATCGGACAGATCGCCAGCCAGATACACCTGTTGCGGTTGCAGTTGACGTAGTAGCGCGGTCACAGCCGTGACATCGGCGTGGCCAACCGGATTCTTGCGGACGAGGCCGGTTTGATAGAACGGCATGTCGAGAAAGTGACAGTTCGCTTCCGGAACGCCAGCGGTCAACGCCGCTGAGACCGCTTCTGTCTTCCGGATGAGGCCCTTCACTTTGAGCACTTCCGCTGCATCGGGCGCTCCCGGCTGCTTGTGGGCGACGAGCTGCCGAATCTGTTGTTCCAGCAGAATGATTTCCGGACTGTTCACGCCGAACAGCTCAAGGAACTCACTCACGTAATCGACATGCCGCAGCGCATCGTGATCAAACACCGCGATGTTGCCACTGGTCATGTACGCGATGTGAACATTGTGCCCCTGTTCGGCCAAAGTGATCAGCGTGCCCCCCATCGAGATGACATCATCATCTGGATGCGGACTGAAGACGATCACCGTTTGCGGCGTGTCGCCTGCAGGCTGCATGCAAATGGTTTCCGACAGGCTGTTGAAGACGCGCGACCGCACCTGTTTGAGCGGTCCCGTCTCATGTAGCAGGTCGGCCAGATGATGTTCGGCGAAGTCGCGGGATTCGAGTTTCGAGATCGGCTTTCCAGTTTGTTGACAGAGCCAGATGACCGCTCGCTTTTCCAGTTCCGGCGTCCAGTCCAGCCGACGATGCAGCCACGGCGACCGCACGTCCGTCAGCCGGGCGGCGGCGGCGGCATCAGCCACGAACTCGGCGGCAGGATGCGATTGCAGCAGACTCGCCACGATCTCTTCGCACGGAGCCTCCTCGACCGACTTCCGCACGACCGAAGCTTTATGCTCACCCAGCGCGAGAATGAGAACGCGTCGCGCGTCGCGAATCGTGCCGACCCCCATTGTAACTGCCCGGAGCGGGACATGCTCTTCGCCATAGAAACCGCTGGCGGCATCTTTGCGAGTCACCGGATCAAGTGTGATCAGCCGCGTGCGCGAATTGGCGGCGCTCCCCGGTTCATTAAAGCCCACGTGTCCCGTCCGACCGATCCCGAGCAACTGCAGGTCGATGCCCCCCGCCTGCTGAATCTGAAGCTCGTAGTCACGGCACATCGTTTCGATTTGCTGTCGCGGAACATCGCCGTGCGGAATGTGAATCTGCGACTCGGGAATGTTCACATGATCGAAGAAATTCTCCCGCATCCAGCGACGGTAACTGTGGATGGATTGCGGGTCCATCGGCCAGTACTCGTCGAGATTGAAGGTGACGCAGTGCGACAGGTCGAGCCCTTCTTCGCGATGCATGCGAATCAGTTCGCGATACACACCCACCGGAGTCGACCCTGTCGGCAGGCCCAATACTGTGCGCTGGTTGCTGGCGTTTCGCTGGCGCACAAGTCGCGCCACTTCACCCGCCACGTAGTGGGCAACTTCATCGGAGAACTCGAAGATCCGCACCGGCATACGCGTGCCAGCGGCGAGTTGTCCCGTCAAGGGTTCCGACGAACGGTTTGCGGAAATCTCTGTGTTCGAAAAATCAGGGATCGCGTCGATGGTCATTGGGTGAGAGTTGTTTATACTGCCGGTCCGTCACGGAGGATGCGCGGCCGCATGGAGGCGGTTTTTCTTTCCGCCATCGCATCCCAAACATCCGGACGTCGATGGCGCCGTGGGCGAATTCGGTTTCATCACACCAAATCTTGATCGCAAAATCCATGGCGAACACCTCTGCACTCCCCCGAGTTCTCGCAATTCATGCGCATCCTGACGATATCGAAATCTTGTGCGCCGGCACGTTGATTCGCCTCCAGCGCCTGGGTTGCCCAATCGTCATGGCCACCATGACCCCCGGCGACAAAGGAAGCGCCGAACTCGGTGCGGAAGAGATTGCCGCAGTACGACGTGTCGAAGCGAAGCGGGCTGCCGATCTGCTCGGTGTCGACTACTACTGCCTCGAATTTCGCGATCTCGAAATTGAGCACTCACACGCCAGCAAGCAACGGGTGTCGGAACTGCTGCGGCGCGTGCGACCGGACATCGTCATCACCGCGCCTCCGGTCGACTACATGTGCGATCATGAAGCGACCAGTCAGAACGTGCGGGATGCCTGCTTCAACGCAGCAGTGCCAAACTACGTGACCGAACAGTGGGATCCTGCGCCGGTCCTGGAGAAGATTCCGTACCTGTACTACGTCGATCCCATTGAAGGAGTGGACTGGTACGGACAGACCGTGCCGCACGATTTCGTGATCGACATCTCGGACGAGTTCGATCTCAAACTCGAAATGCTCGCGTGCCATGCCAGCCAGCGCGAGTGGCTACGGCGTCAACATGGGATGGACGAGTACCTCGAAAGCTGCCGCCGCTGGAGCGCCGCCCGGGGTGAGTTGATCGGTGCCAAGTACGGCGAAGGCTTCCGGCAACATGCCGGGCATCCTTATCCCCACGGTAATCCACTCAAGGATCTGCTGCAGTCGCGGTAGCGAGTTTTAGAGCCAATACGAGTTGTGCGACTCCCTCCGCTCACATCCTGAGCCCAACAAGCCATGAGCCAGATGACGCGCATCTGGCTCATGCTTGCAGGTGAGTCCACTACGCAGCAGTCTGCTTCCGCTTCTTCTTTTGCTCCGGCTTCTTTTGGGGAAGCTCAGACTTCTTTTTCGGCGGTTCGGGCTTCTTTTGCTCCGGTTGCTTCATTTCTGGACGCTTTTGGGGAGCCACTGGTCTTGCCTGCGGCGTCCCATCAGGCTGCTTGCCATCGGCTTTTTTCGGCGTCTCCCCTTTGTGCTCAGAGTGCTTGTGCTCGGAGTGATCGCCGTGCTTGTGATCCCCACGGTCGTGAACGCCATGTTCGTGGGCGTGATGCTTCATCTCCGCTTCACGACGGGCGCGTTC
>JAGQQB010000029.1 GCA_020426425.1 Planctomycetaceae bacterium
CATCAGGCTGTAGAAGAAGCTGACTGCGACGATCACGAGCAAGGTGTACATTCCCACCTGTCCCCATGTGACCGTCGCGTTGAGTTGGTGCAGCGAGAATCCGAGGAGTGATATCGCCAGCAACACCTGGCTGAACATCGAGAGGTTCACTT
This sequence comes from Planctomycetaceae bacterium, assembly GCA_020426425.1. Lineage (GTDB taxonomy): Bacteria > Planctomycetota > Planctomycetia > Planctomycetales > Planctomycetaceae > JACKHO01. The sequence continues at coordinate 153 of JAGQQB010000029.1, forward strand.
TCTGGAACGAGACCAGAAACTGCGTGTCGATCGGCTTGAGCAGGACGAAGTCGAGGTTGCCGGTCCGGATTAGTTCACTGAATTCGGCGCAGTTCGGCATGAAGATCGCCTCGACGAGCGCGTTGATCAGCATGCCGGTCGCCATGAAGGCGAAGTATTCGTATTGCGACCAGTCCTGAATATTGGGCACCTGGCGGTAGATGATCCCAAAGAGTGCGAGTTGAGCCGAGAACCAGAACGTCCGTGTGACGATTTCGATCAGAAAGTTGCCGCGAAAGGTCAGCTCGCGCAGCAACGAATTCCGGAAGAAGGTCAACCAGACGCGACGGTAGTTGGGTTGGAAGTGCTGCATGGCGCTGCGCTGGGCGATTGGCTGTTGGCCGCTCGGATTGCGGTGAGGGGTCTGTCCCTAGTCTCTAGTCTCTGGTCCCTCGCCTCCTCTCCCTGGTCCCTCGTCCCGTCGTTCAAACGCTTCACGCCTCAGTTGACCTTCGACAAGCAGGTGCATCAACTGCATGGTGTCTCCATGAGCGAGGACTTCGCTGAAGCGGTCGAGGCGTTGGGTTAGTTGCGTCAGTGCCCGTTGCATGGCTGCGGCGTTCTGGCTCAGAATGGCGGCCCAGAGCTGGGCGTCTCCGCCGGCGACACGCGTTGTGTCGCGGAAGCCGGACGAGGCGAAGGGGAGGGCTGTGTCATCAATCAGCGCCGCCAAGGCAGACGCAGTGAGGTGTGGTAGATGGCTGGTCAGCGCCAGGATCTGGTCATGCCGCTCCGGGGTGAGTCGCTCCGTCCGCATGCCGAGTTGCCGCCAGAATTGTTCGATGGTCGCCACGTGGTCAGCGATCGATGACTCAACCGGCGTTACCACGCATAGGCGATTCTGAAACAGATCGGCACGGGCATGTTCAAAGCCCCCTTTCTCCGAGCCGGCCAGAGGATGTGAACCGACGAAGTTGCTCACCCCCTGCTGCTCGAGCTGCCGACAAATCGTCCCTTTGACGCTCCCGGCGTCGGTCAAGATTGCCGCAGGTCGCACAACAGCCGTTGCGGCCAGCACGTCGGCGACGATGCGATCCACCGGCGTGCAGACGACCACGAAGTCGGCGTCGGCGATGTCAGTGAGGCTCTTGACGCCGACATCAATGACCCCTGCCAGTCTCGCCTGTTCCAGCCGGTCAGCATTCCGCCCGACGCCAATGACCCGTTTCGCCGCGCCGGTCTGCCGTGCCGCCAGCGCGATCGAGCCGCCAATCAGCCCAACACCGATCACGGCGAGGGTCTCCACGGAAGACGGCGGGGTAGGGGCTGTTGTCATGCGTTGTGCTCAACTCGACCGACGTCGTTCGCTGCGGTCAGTGCCCGCACATCGTAGCAAGGGAGGCGACGGTTGTCAGACTCCTGAGGCGAAAGTGAGCAAACCGGCAACCAGACAGCGACAGTCAACTGGCGTTCGCTGGCGGCGCATCGTCCCCGGCTGGTTCCACTTCCGGTTTCGCCTCGCCCACCTTGCGCAGGCTCACCCAGACTTCGTCCTGATTGCGAATCTCGACCGCCAGTTGGGGCAGATCACGGGGTGGGATCGCATTGTCCCGAGTACCATTGAGACTGAACGAACTGTGGTGACAGGGGCAGATGTACTTTTGCTGGCTGGCCTGATAGTTCACTGAGCAACCCAGATGCGGGCAGCGAGCACTGTGGCATATGACCAAACCCTGGTCGACGCGCAGGTAGACTCTGGCCAACTCGGCCTCAGGGTAGGACGTCCAGGCGTCGGTCCGTTCCCCAGAGATGATGAACGCGCGTGGCGTGCCATCGCTGGGGAGGGAGCTCATGCGGGTGACCAGGTGGAATTCATCCTCAGCAGGCGGGTCGTTGGACTTCTGCCGCCACAAGGGATTCAGCGCGAAGATTGCTCCGCCCACTGCCGGAAACAGTCCGGTCAGGCCACCAATGAGCACCGTCATGGCTGCTGAGACGAATCCCCGTCGAACTGTTCCGGGCTGTTGGTCATCGGAACGCGTGCTGGTCGGTTTTCCTGAAGTCTTGGCCATGGTGTTCCCTCACGTCTCGCATGTCGCCCAGCAGGTGGTTACCAGCGGCGGTCTGCCAGAATGCAACTGCGGAACTCCTCAATTGGGACCGCAATGGCCCGGAAGATTGCAGCAGGGCGATTCTCGGTCAAGATCTGCCTGCCGACATGCGTGACGGGAGCGAGGGGGGATGACCGGCGACCCCGTTTTGTCGAACTTCTCCGAATTACCGGGGCGGTGCTGTGATGGATCGTGAGCGAGATCAGCGATCACAAGTTTTCGGTCGATCCTTACACTGAGCCACCGCGCGACGATATGCTCCCGTGCTCAACCTGAACTCCACGTCACAAGCGAACTCACGAGAAGTCCGATGCCCCCACGCCACGCCACGCGTCGAAACAAGGTTCGACAGGTCATTCGCAGTCGCAAGCTCGATGGGATGCTCATCACCAACGAGACGAACGTTACGTATTTGACCGGGTTCATGGGGGACAGCACCTGGCTGTTGCTGACCCCGAGTCACGAAGTGCTGATCTCAGACTTCCGATACATCACGCAGTTGGAAGAGGAATGTCCGGGAGTGGAGACGCTGATTCGGACCTCCAAGACGAAACTCCACGAGTCAGCGGCTCAGGCGGTTCAGAAGGCCAAAGTCAAGAAGCTGGGTGTTGAAGGACACAGTCTGACACTTGAAAACCATCGCTTGCTGCAAGAGGTGTTGAGCGGTGTCTCGCTGGAAGAGGTCAACTGGAGCATCGAGCAGATTCGCTCGGTCAAAGACGCCTACGAAATCGCCGAAACTCGCCACGCGGTCACACTGGCAAGTCGCGGTTTCGACTTCCTCAAAGCGATCCTGACGTCGGAGATTACGGAACTCGAACTCGCGCATGAGTTGGAACACTGCATGCGGCGGCTCGGCGCGAGCGGCGTCGCGTTTCCGCCGATCATTGCCGTTGGTGATCGTGGTGCGCTGCCGCACTATTCCCCCGGTTCGTTGAAGGTGGGGGATGCCGACACGTTGCTCGTTGACTGGGGTGCGCAAACGCTCAGTAAGTACAAGTCCGACCTGACCCGGACGTTGGTCACTGGCAAGCTGACCAAGAAATTCGAGAAGATCTACAACACCGTGCTGGAAGCCCAACAGTTGGCGATTACGGGGATTCGTCCCGGCGTCGCGTGCGAAGAAATCGATGCTTTGGCCCGCGACTTTATTCGCAAGTCGGGGTACGGCAAGTATTTTGATCATGGGTTGGGGCATGGGATCGGGCTCAATATTCACGAACTCCCCCGATTTTCTCAGGTTTCCCCAACATGCCTGGAACCGGGCATGGTTGTCACGGTCGAGCCGGGAATCTATGTTCCCGGCTGGGGAGGTGTGCGGATTGAGGATGACGTTTTAGTCACCAGCGATGGTTGTGAAGTGCTCTCAGCCGACGTGCCTCGATCCCTTGAGGAATCAATCATCCCAACAGTCCGGTAATTCAAGAGTTAAGCCAACAAAGTGCGGTGGACAGCGGCCCGGTCCTGCCGTCACAATTGCGGCTGATTCGAGACGTCCTCCGTTGAGGCTGGCATGGGAAAGAAGCGCGGAAAATCAAACATGAGCCAAGATGCAAAGCCGGATGCAGGGACGTTCGATCTCGATCGCCTGCAGAAACTTGTCGAATTGATGGATCAGTTTGACCTGCGTGAGGTCAAGCTCAGCAAGGGAGAGGAGAAGTGGCATCTCCGCCGAGGTCCCCAGGAAATCGTGACCGGCGTCCCCGCGCAATATGCGTTGCCATCAGCGGCGATACCTGCGGTACCAGCGGCCGCTGCTCCAGCCGCAGCGCCCCCAACTGGTGGTGACGCGTCAGCCCCCAGTGCAGATGCGGGACTGGTTCCGATCAAGAGTCCCACCGTGGGGACGTTCTACTCATCTCCATCACCGGGTGAGAAGACGTTTGTGAAGGTCGGAGACCGGGTGAGCAACGACACGGTTGTCTGCATTGTCGAGGCGATGAAAGTATTCAACCAGATTCCAGCAGCGCTGAGCGGAACCATCGCCAAGGTGCTGCTGGCCGATGGGGACTCGGTTGAGTTTGGCCAGCCGCTGTTCATGGTGAAACCCGACTAGAGTCAACCCTGCCGCGACAGCAGTACTGATCGTGGCGCATTCGATTTCATCCGGCTCGTGGTCCCGGGCCACTGAGGTGGCCCTCAAGGTGTTGTCATGTTTCAGCGGATTCTGATTGCCAATCGTGGTGAAATCGCTCTGCGGGTCATTCGCGCCTGTAAGGAGATGGGGATCGAGACGGTCGCCGTATACAGCGAGGCCGACCGCGAAGCGAGTTACCTGACACTGGCGGACGAAGCGTATTGCATTGGTCCTGCCGCATCGGGGGAGAGCTATCTGAAGATCGATCGGATCATCAGTGCCGCCGAAATTGGAAACGTGCAGGCAATTCACCCCGGCTATGGGTTCCTCTCGGAGAATGCGCACTTCGCCGAAGTCTGCCGCGATTCCGGGATTGAGTTTATTGGCCCACCAGTCGATGCGATGGCAAAGCTGGGAGATAAGGTCGCCGCACGGAAAATCGCGATTGAAGCCAAAGTTCCCGTTGTGCCGGGCAGTCCCGGATTGGTCACCGACGAGGAAGAAGCGGTCCGCGTCGCCCGCGAGATCGGCTTTCCGGTACTGATCAAGGCGACCGCTGGTGGTGGGGGCAAGGGGATTCGCGCAGCGCACAACGAAATCAATCTGCGGTCTGAACTCAAGGCGGCGTCGGCTGAGGCGGAGAAGGCGTTTAAGAACGCCGGGGTGTACATTGAGAAATACATCGAGAAGCCGCGGCACGTTGAAGTGCAGTTGCTCGCCGATCAGCATGGCAATGCAGTGCATCTGTGGGAGCGCGACTGCACCATGCAGCGCAAGCACCAGAAACTCGTTGAAGAAAGCCCCGCCCCGAATTTACCTCAATCAGTCCGGGAAGATATTTGCAAGGCGGCGGTTCGACTGATTCAGAATGCTGGCTATTACAACGCGGGCACCTGCGAGTTCATCGTCGACAAGGACAACCAGTTCTACTTCATCGAAGTGAACGCTCGTATTCAGGTGGAGCATCCTGTCACCGAACAGGTCACCGGCGCTGACTTGATCAAGGAGCAGATTCGCATCGCTGCTGGCGAAAAGCTGACGCTTAAGCAGCGGACGATCCCCTGCAACGGGGCTGCAATGGAAGTGCGGATCAATGCCGAAGACCCCGAGAATGGATTTCGTGGTACGCCCGGTCGCATCACGAAGCTCCGCATTCCCGGCGGGCATGGTGTGCGATTCGACTCGCATGTCTACGAAGGCTACATGATCAGCCCGCATTACGATTCCATGATCGGCAAGCTGATCGTCCATAAGCCGACTCGCGAGGAGGCCATTGCCTGCATGAAGCGGGCGCTCGACGAGTTCATTCTTGAAGGCCCCGGCGTGAAGACGACCATTCCGCTCATCCGCAAGATTCTCGACCACAGCACCTTCACCTCCGGCGAAGGGGACACAGGGTTCGTCGAACGATCGTTCTAGCGCGGCCGCGCGGTCACAACTTGGGGCTGGTCGGGTTTCGGTCGGCCGCGAGGGGTCAGGGATCGGGATTCAGGGGTCAGGGATTCTGGTATCTGGTTCGGTATTCCGGCAAGAACAGACTCACTGGCGAGCCGGAGTGCGTTAGCACCCGGACCGATTATCTCTCGACCGCCCAAATCCGGGGCCTGACGGCCCGCGGCTCGCCAGTACATCGTCCCCCAAAAACACCGTCAGCCCGGAGAGCTTGCTCTCCGGGCTGTCGGTTGACTCAAGCAAGCAACGTCAACGCATCAGGCGTCGAGGTATTCGCCGTAGTTGTCGCGGTAATCCTTCTTCACGATGGAAGCGAGTTCCGGAGCGTTTGGGCAGGTGAGATTCTTGGAATCCCACTCGATCTTTTTGCTTTCGCCTTCGGCGGCAGCGAACACGGCCAGGTTCCCCAGCAGGATTGTTTCGGTGAGTGGGCCGCCGTAGTTGGCGAAATTGCTCATCGCTTCTTTCCGTTCGCCGGTGATCGTCTGATGCAGTTCGGTGAAGTGGCCAGGCGACTTTTCGAACTCGACTTCCGGAGCAGGGACTTCCTTGCCATCCCCATCGATGATTACCCAGTTGTCCCCGTAGTCGGCCCAGGAATACAGGGTGTACTTCTCACCGACGATGATTGAACCGCTCTTGTGACGGAAGCCTTTTTCGAGGCCGTTGAGCAGCGATTCTTCGGGCATGTTGCCGCCGTCGTACCAGTAGACAGGCATCAGGCCTTCGCCACTGGGATTGTCGAATTCGAATGCAATCTTGGACGACTGAGGATAGCTGTCCTTGTTGTGCCCTGAGCACCAGGCCTGAATGGTGTGTGGGTTCGCCAAATGCAAGCCAGCGAAGGGCATGTTGAACGTATGGCAGGCCATGTCACCGAGTGCGCCAGTGCCGAAGTCCCACCAGCCGCGCCAAGCGAACGGATGGTAGCCGGGAGCGAACGGGCGGTCAGGAGCGGTGCCGAGCCACAGGTCCCAGTGAACGTGCGGCGGGCATTCGCCCGGCTCAGGACGAGGACCGCCCTGCGGCCAGATCGGTCGGTTCGTGAAGATATGGGCCGACTTGATGTTGCCGATGAACCCGGACTTCAGCACGGCGGCGGCGCGACGCAGTCCATCGGTCGAGGTCCCCTGGTTCCCCATCTGGGTGGCGACACCAGTTTCCTTGGCGATGTCGCTCAGCCGACGGGCTTCCCACACTGTGTGCGTCAGCGGCTTCTGCGTGTAGCAGGCTTTGCCCAGCTTCATCGCCATCGCGGTCGCCGGGGCATGCATGTGGTCCGGCGTGGAGACAGTGACCGCATCGATCTTGTCCCCCAGCTTCAGCAACATTTCGCGGAAGTCGTTGAACTTCTCGGCGTTCTCGAAGCCAGGCCGAGTCCCTGCCTTTTCGAGCGTGCGGTCATCCACATCGCAGATGGCGACGATCTGTCCATGCTTGGCGGCATCGGCCGAGTCACTCGATCCCTTCCCCCCAACGCCGATGCAGGCATAGGCCACCTTTTCGTTCGGGGATTCTTTCCCGGCATCATCGGCGGTGGCAGTCTTGTGGCCAACATACACAGCCGCACCAATGGCGGCTGAGGTTTTCAGGAAATCACGACGTGTATTCGACATCTTGGAGGGACCTCATTCATGGTAAGTGGTGTCGTGATGGAGCACCACCGAACTGGAAGGACTGACAACGGGCCAAGATGCACCTCAAACTTGGCACATCAACCCTTGTGAATAGGTTACAGGATTGCCACCACAAGCGGTAGCGGATCAGCGGCGTGAGTGCTGGGAAGTGCGCTCAGCAGCTCTGTTGTGATGCTTAGGCTGTTCGCTTCCAGGGTCAGCCATCAAGAATCGTCAATCCTTCCCCCGAATCGAAATCTGCCAAGCATCAGGCCGCTGTCACCGACTCCGGATAAAGGTTGTTGTTGATCACACCGCTGGACATTTGGTGGACAGCACAAGCCGGAGTTGGGAGTTAGAAGCCTGTTGAAAAACTAGACGATAGGTAGCCCGCAGCGTCAGCGAGAGACATTTCCATGTGCCGTTGATCCCTCGCTAACGCTTCGGGTTTCCTTGTTCAACGGGCTGCTAGAGGCCAGACAGTGGGAACCACTCCTCCGAACCCTGTCACGTGCGCCCTTCGCGTACTGTTCCAGTGCCGGGGAATTCGCTACGCTCACCGCCCTGCCAGTTTGTTCGTCGTTTGGCCACGTCGCGGGTCCTGCTGAGTCGAGAGAGAGTTGGTTCACTACCGCACATTTCGAAACACCGATCCTCCACGTCTGTTGGCGCTGTGGAACCGGGGGGCGACTGGTCGAGCTGCGGCGCATCCTCAAGTGACGCAGGCGTTCGAAGTCTCGGTCTTTTGTCTGCCGTATTTTGATCCCCGCGGACTCATCATCGCGGAAGTTGACGGCACTCCGGTCGGCTTCGTGCATGCAGGATTCGGCTTCCGGGACGATCTGTCGGGATTGAATACCGAACAGGGAGTGATCTGTGCGCTGCTGGTGGTACCGGAACAGAGGCGACAGGGCATCGGCACGGCGCTGCTGGCCAAGGCGGAAGAGTATCTAAGACAGCAGGGCGTGAAGACGATTGACTTCGGTCAATCCAAGTATCGCGACCCCTTCTACATGGGCCTGCATGGGGGCGCCCGGCTATCGGGCGTGTGCGATTCCGATCCGGGCCTGCGGGAGTTTCTTACCGCGCGACAGTACGCACCTGCACTCGGATCAACGATTTTTCAGTGTGATCTGTCGAGCTACCGCGCACCATCGAACATGCAGTTGATTGGCATTCGTCATAAGACCGAACTGCAAGCAGCCGATCCGGTCCAACCGGCGTCGTACTGGTGGTACACGCATTTGGGGAATGTGGAGTCGTTGCGGTATCGACTGGTCACGAAACGGACCGGAGATGTCGCCGCGACGGTGACGGTGATCGGGCTAGACCACTACATCAACACCTGGCGCGAACGGGTGATTGGACTGGTCGAAATGCAGGTCGCCCCTCCACTGCGCGGACAAGGCTACGGAGCGGCCCTGATGATTGAAACCATGCGGCGGCTCCGCAGCGAGATGAACATTACGCTGGCGGAAATTCATGTCCCGCATGGCAAGGACGCTGGTCTCCAGGCAGTCGCCAAGGCGGGCTTCGTGCCGATTGAAGAAGCTCACGTCTATCGTCGCACTAATGCCTGATCTCCATCACCACACACAGTCTCTCCGCATGGAGCGACATTTCGCAGCCACGCACCACACCCTTTGAGACGACAATGAATCTGACACGCCGCAACTGGCTGACATCCACCGGAGCCCTGGCCGGAGCCGCCGCCGTTGGAGCGACTGAGCTGACCGCTGCTGAGTCAGCACCTGCGAAACCGCTCGCCGAACGGGTGACCTACTGTCTCAACGCGAGTACGGTCATGGGGCAGAAACTGTCGCTGGAACAGTTTGTCGATCTCGCGACCGAGGCGGGCTATCGTGGAATTGAACCATGGATTCGCGACATTGAGGCGCACGTCGCCGCTGGCAAGTCATTGTCCGATCTCGCCAAACGGATCGCCGACAAAGGTCTTCAAGTTGAAAGCGCGATCGGCTTCGCGCAATGGATCGTCGATGACGAAGAGCAGCGCCAGCATGGGATCGAGCAACTCAAGCGGGATATGGATTTGGTGAAGCAACTGGGCGGAACGCACATCGCCGCGCCGCCAGTGGGTGCAAATCGGGGGGATGCGCCACAACTCGACCTGTTCGCCGTCGCCGAGCGCTACGCGGCGATTCTCGATGTCGGTCGGGAAACCGGTGTGATTCCGCAGGTGGAAATCTGGGGACCATCCAGGAACCTGTCGCGACTTGGTGAAGCGGTTTTCGTGGCGGTCGAGAGTGGGCATCCCGACGCCTGCATTCTGCCGGACATTTACCACATCTTCCGGGGTGGCTCATCGCTGCAGGGCCTCAGCGTGATCTCGGGACCAACGATTCAGTGCTTCCACTTCAACGATTATCCTGCTGAGCCAGCGCGTGAGGAGCAAAACGACGCGCATCGGGTCTATCCTGGCGAAGGAGCCGCGCCCTGGGCGCAGATCCGACAGACGCTCGAACACATCGGCTTTTCTGGCGCGGTCTCACTGGAACTGTTTAACCGCGAGTATTGGGAGCAGGATCCGTTGACAGTCGCCCGCACCGGACTCGAGAAGATGCGGGCTGTACTCGAAGGATAACGACACTGGAGTTGAGAGCGGCACCGGCATTGAGTGACTCTCTTCCCGACGAGGCGATACCGAGGCGACGCTATTCCTCCTCGCGCACGCTGAACTCCAGTTTCCAGCGCTGGTCCGACCGCGTGCTCACACACCAGAGTTCGAACATTCCCAGTTCGGTGATCCGGGAATGGAACCGGACAGGGATGTCGTACCCGGCGTCCCCTTCATCAGCGGAAAGTGTCGCTTCGAGAGGATCGGTTTCGGTCAGTTCTTCGTCTGTCCAACTGGCGACTAATGTGCCCGGTTGATCCTCGCGACGGATGGAAGAGCTAAAGAACCGGAACGGCACCGTTTCGCCGACGATCAGGCCAATATCGCCACTTGGAACTTCGACCTCGGTCCCTTCTTCCATGCCGCGGGGCACCACGCACAGGGCACGCATCGGTCGCGGAGCACCGGGAATCGCGAGTCCGGCGGTTTCGATGCCGACGTAATAGGAACGGGCCGTCCCGCCACGAATCCGTACACCGCCATGTTCCTTCGTCCAGGCATAGTAGGCTGCTCCCCGGGCAACAGCATGGTCAAGATCGCGCTTACCCTCGAGGGGTTGGGCTGGGGCGTCGGGAAACCACTGGTGCAGAACGTCGAGAAGTCGCTCCGAGAGCGATGCCGACTTGAACACACCGCCGTTCACCAGCAGGTCGGTCGGCCGAGCTGGCTCCTGCTCTGCCGCGCCATGTTGTCCAAGGAATTGGGCGATGTGTCGCGTAATTGCAGGGTCGGATTCGTACGACAATCCAAGTTCCTGAAATCCCGACCGGCGTTGTCTCATGGGATGATCGGCCAACTCACACTTCGGAAAGAACCCTTCCAGCAGCAACGTCCGCGCCTGCTCGCGATCCAGTTCCACAGAGACGGTGTTTCCCACGACTTTGCGGCCGCGCCCCAGAATCGAAATCTTGTGCGATTTGGGACTGTCCTCGGAGAGCAGGACTTCCTTGGCATGACGACACGAGTGCCACAGCGACACCGACTGCCAGGGGTCGAGTTGAACACCTTTCTCGGCGAATAGTCCTGCGACATGATGGGCCAGGGCGAGATCCATGTTGTCCCCGCCGACCAGCAGGTGATTGCCCACGGCGGACCGTTTGAGCTGTAGTTCGCCCTCTTCTTCGGCAACGGTGATTAACGTGAGGTCCGAGGTGCCCCCCCCGACGTCGACGACCAGCAGCGTCTGTCCGACCGCGACCGTCTTTCGCCAGCGATCTCCCATTTCTGCGAGCCAGGCGTAGACCGCCGCCTGAGGTTCTTCCAGCAGCAGGAAGTTTTCCGGAAGTCCGGCGGCGACGGCAGCCTCGCGTGTCAGTTCCCGAGCGCTGGCATCGAACGAAGCGGGGACCGTCACGACCACGCGCTGATCCCGCAACGGAGCCTCGGGATGCGAATGTTGCCAGGCGGCCACGAGATGCTCCAGATAACGCTGCGATGCCTCGACCGGCGACACCTTGGGGACATCGTCTGGCGCACCATACGGCAGAATTGGCTGATGTCGGTCAACACGGTGATGGCACAACCACGACTTCGCCGCCCCCACGGTTCGATCTGGCACTGCCGCTGACTGCTGCCGCGCATACTCCCCGACAATGCCCTGCAGTGCTGGTCCCCACGGCAGTTCGAATGGTCCTTCCTGCTGCGTCTGCAAGTACAGAAACGAGGGCAACGATGTCCGTTCTTCGACCGTGTTCGCGGCGACGAGTTGCGGGATCGGCAGTAAATGCACCTGTGGTTCCTCCACGCCGAGTTGCGTGTAGGCGACAACACAGTTGGTGGTTCCCAGATCGATCCCCACAGCGAATTGAGGTACGTGCGACAAAGCCAACTCCTGAACATCTTGAATGCCGGTCCCCAGTGGTCGCACTGGACGCAACCAATTCTGAGTCAACACGGGACGGTGGTGAACATCGGACAGCCATCGCTGGATGTCAAGCAACAGCGACACATCCACGCCGTTGGATTTCACTTCGTTGGCAGCGAACTGAAATCGGGAGGCTCAACGGGACCGCCGCATTCGCTGCAGGTGGCACAATCGGAACAGTTCCACTGTTCGCTGCCATGGCCGGTCGACGTGTAACGGTCGTGTCGGAGTCGGCCAATTTACTGAACGTGCGGGACGGGAGTGTACGATCAGACTGAAGCTCACCGCCGTGTCCCTGCAGCGTGCAGGTCAACCACTCGAGTCTCCCTCAAGGATGAGGTGATTTGGTGTACGAAGAGTTCTTCCATCTTAATCGCCGCCCGTTCGCGCCTGTCGCGCCGGTGGAGTCGTTCCTGCGGATCGGCCCCTTCGACAAGGCGATGCAGCAGTTGGAGCGGGGACTGCAGCAGGGGCAGTCGATCCTGCTGCTCGTGGGACCGGCTGGTAGTGGCAAGTCGCATCTCTGCCGATTCCTGGCGACACGGATGACGCAGCAGCATCTTCCAGTCTACTTAAGCACGGCAGGCTTCCATACGCGGCGTGCGGTCTTGCAGGCGATCCTGTACGAACTGGGGGAAGCCTACGTCGGCCTTTCAGAACAGGAATCTCGGCTAAAAGTGCTGGAGGCGGTCCGAACGATGCGGACGCGCGACAAGCGACTCCTGCTCATTCTCGACGAGGCCCAACTCCTCAGTCCCAAACTCTGCGAAGAACTGCGTACTTTGATTGATCATGCCCCGAATGGCGATCAGCAGATTCAGCTTGTGCTGGCCGGGACGATGGAATTGGAAGAACAACTGTTCGCGCCAGAACTGCATGCGTTCACCCAACGGATCGGGGCCGAAGTGGTGCTTGAACCGCTGTCGTTTCAAGAGTCGGCTCAGTATGTGATTGGCAATCTACGGTGGGCGGGAGAGTCCATTCCAGAAACGGTCTTTGAGGATCAGGCGCTCGAACAGATTTGTCGCGTCTGCGAAGGGAATGTTCGTTGCCTGAGTCAGCTGGCCGATCATGCCCTGCTGCTCGCTTACGTAGATGAAGCCCGACCGGTACAGATCCGTCACGTCCGTTCAGCTCTCGATGACCTCAAGACGTTGCCACTGCAGTTTGGTAGCGTCGACATTGCGGCGACCTCGCGGACCGAACTGAGTTCCACTGACGACAGACTGCAACTGGACGAACTGATTCCTACCGGAGATGAATCCCATACCGCACTAGTCAGCGAACCAGATTCCCCAGCCGACACAGCAGATGTGGAACTTGACTCGACCGACGAATGGGAACTCTCCACCCTGTTCTCGAAAGGCAGTCAGACGGACACGCAGTCGACCGAACCGTCTCCTGATGAAGTCACCAGTGTGGATGAGGTCGCCAGCAAGAAGATTGCCAGCGACGACGCCATCAACGAGATCGAAGAGACCGACACATCAGAAATGCCAGTTGCCGCCGAAGGAAGGCCTGTGCCTGCAGTCGCCGCCCCTAAATCCCCTGCCGCCGTCGAACCACCGCTGTTTTCCGTATTGGAAGTCGGAGCGGATTTCAGCGGGGCGGAATCGCTGGCGGATGACGTTGATGACGCCCCAACCGCGGCCCTTTTAGAAGCGGTGTTGGTTGCCGAATCTGGAGGCGAGGCGCTAACAGAACAAGCGAACATTGCTGCGGGGTGTGCGGAGCAGGTCTTGGAGAAGGCGTCGCCGCGAACAGTTCCATCGGATGAGACGAAGCCTTCGCCAGCAGCGACTTCGCCGTCTGAAACGAGCGATGGCGTTGTTGAAGTGGCGGTCCACGATTCACTCGCACGGCTGGACGATCTGCACTCTCGCGCCGATGGGATTCAGGCTCAGCGCGCCTGGGAATCGCTGTCGGTAGCGACTGAGCCGACAGCGGCACGACATCCTGCGGAGCAAATCGACGACGTTGCGCACGCCGGCGCGTCACCGGTGATGCCTGTCGAGTCCACCGAGGTTGAGCGTTCGGGATTCGCGCCGTCAGAGGTTGCGTCTCCAGAATCACACGACGCGGCTAGTCTCGAAGAAAATCTGCTCGCATCGGTCCAGCAATTACAGGACGATGTCCGCGACGCGCTGGGCGACACACCTCATGTGCGGCAGTCGGGCGAAACATCTGCGACGAACGATGTCGCGGCAACTGACGAGGTCGCCGGAACCGAGTGCGGGCCGACCTTTGCGGACGCAGAGCCAGATACAGAATGGCTTGAATACGATGTCGTCCAACCGGGCTGCCTGGCAGCACCACACTGGGAACTCGCTGCGGAACGTGACGAACAGTTTGTAGAGCACTCGGCAGAACATCTCGTCGAGGAGGCAGCGAAACACATATTCGAATGTGAATCAGAAGCCGCGTCAGACGAAGAGGCTGCTCCACTGAAAGACCTTGATGGCGCTGCTGCACTCGAAGTCACGGATACTGCGATCCATGACACGCCTGAGGACGAGGATGTCGTCTTCGTGTCTGAGGATCTTGATGTGGTCACCACTTGCGATCGAACAAACGCCGCCGGCGAAGCATCGCAGACGAACAGCCAACCAAACCCCGCGGAGTCGGAGCAATCCCCTGCGACTGGACTGTACGACTTGCTGTTCCAGCGTCTGAGCTGGCGGCGTAAGCGACAGGCGCAGAAGCACTCAGCTGGTCGCTGAGTATTCGACCACAGACGCTTAGTCTGTCGCTCATGAAATCACTGTTCCCCTCACTGCGTCAGTGAACGGGAGAACTGGACGGCAATCGTAAATGTCTTACGACTCCGTCACACTGTTCTTGAGGTACCCGAAACGTGGACACAACGCGCTATTGGAATGAGTTCTTTTCGGGTTGGCCTGCGGGATTGCCACAGGCGGGGATCGTGATTACGACGTACCAGGAAAACATCCCGTTCATTCGCTTCATGCTGGCCGATGGAACCATTGCATTGGAGCGAGACCGCCCGGACACCATCGGCGCCCGTAAGGTGGTATTGGCGTTGTCGGCGATTGCGGCCGTCAAAATGACCGACACCGATTCGTTTGACCGCTTCGCCCAGATGGGCTTCTTCGAAGTCGGCTAAGAATCCTCGTAGATCCCATGGTCACTGATCGATTGGCGATTGGGCGTTGGAACGTGGAGCGATCCAGGACTATGGTTCACAGGATGGCAGTGGCCATTGATGGTCATGGCCATCGCTACTTCCGCTGAATCTGGAGCATCCAATGCAGCCGCTACGTGGCGTGATTCCGCCGTTATTGACTCCGCTCCAATCCCGGGACAGTCTCGATCTGCCCGGTCTGGAGCGGCTGATCGAGCATGTGTTGGGGGGTGGCGTGCATGGACTGTTTGTGCTCGGTACCACAGGGGAAGCGCCGAGTCTGAGCCATCGCCTGCAGCGCGAAATGGTGCTGCGGTCGCTGGAACTGGTCGCTGGCAGGGTGCCGGTGCTGGTTGGGATTACGGACACGTCGGTTGAGGAATCGCTCGCGTTGGCGGAAGTCAGTGCCGAAGCGGGAGCCGAGGCGGTTGTGGTCGCGGCACCGCATTACTTTCCGATGCATCAGGACGATTTGGAGCGCTACGTTCGCGAACTGGCGGCGGAACTGGCGTTGCCATTCTTCCTCTACAACATGCCGAGTCACAGCAAGGTGGCCTATGAGATCGGTACGGTCGAGCGGCTCCTCGATTTACCAAACCTGCTGGGCATCAAGGACAGTTCCGGCCAGATGCTGTACTTCCACAAGCTACTGCACCTCGCCCAGCAGCGAGATGGCTTTGTCGTGCTGATGGGACCAGAGGAACTGCTCGCCGAATCAGTCTTGATGGGCGGGCATGGTGGAGTCTGCGGTGGAGCAAACCTGTGCCCCCAGTTGTACGTGCAACTGTATGAGGCCGCTGTCGCCGAGGACTTGCGACTGGTGCAACAACT
>JAGQQB010000002.1 GCA_020426425.1 Planctomycetaceae bacterium
CGTTGCCGCACCACCATCAACGTGCTGGGGGATGTGAACGTCAGCTGCATCCTCGATGGACGCACACCGCCAACGGCTGACGCTGATGCGACCGCGTCGACCACAGCGGACGCATCACCGACTCCGCCGCCGAATCTCAATCCCACGACGTAATCTGCCCGTCGCGTTGAAGTGGCTGTTCGTCACTGCCCTTGAGTTCAATGTCCCAGGCTGCCGCGCCACGGATCTTGCGGGCGAACTGTCGTTCATCAAGCACGCCATCGGCCAACTTGTCGGCCTTCAGGCGTTCGTAGACTTCTTCAGGCACCTGTTCGCCCCACCGCGTGACTGATTGTGTCTGCCCTGTCTCCCGGCTTTGGATCGGCAACGAGATCAGTTCGCCGTTGGCGGCATGGGCTTCGACGATGACGTAGTAACCCGATGTCCGCGTGCCAGCGTCATCTGTGAAGTCGCGCCGCACGGCGCTGCGTCCCTCTTGCACGATCTGGACCTGGTATTCCCGAGATAGTTCGTTCTGCAGTGACGTTAGCTCTCCCAGCAGCCGTGTGTACTCGTCTTCTCGACCACCTCGCAGCGCCGTCTGCGCCGTGACCGCAAGTGTATGAATGCGTGAGTCGGTCTCCTGCGAACTGGCGAGATTGATCAGCGTCGCTTCGAGTTCGCGCAATTCAGCGGCCCGCTGCGTCAACTTCTGCTCCGCGCGAACCGTGGGGGACAGTGGAGCCTTGGACGAGAAGAACAGTCCCCATGATAAACCGACCACCAGTAGCAGACCCGCCAGCAGAATCCCGACCATCCAACGACGGATGTAGAGATGCGCGAGCAGCACACTCAGGCTCAGCGGCGGGTCCTGATATGTGTGGAGATTGTCGAAGTAGAGTTCGATCGCCGCGTCGACTTCCGCTGGTGTCGCGGACTCGCCGGTAACCGAAGTCGACGCCAGCAATCGTTCACGCAACCGAGCCACGGTTTCTTCATGGCTCAGTTCGCGCTGCACCAATTCCCGATCCTGTCGCAGCTCGCGCGCGACATCCATGATCTTCAGCATTTCCTGCAGCGACAGGTCGGGCATGACACAGGCTTACGGCTGTTGACGCAGCGTGAAGTTCACCGTCATCGAGCCGCGCTCCAGCGGAATCATGTACGACGCAGCCGGCCGCATATACTTACGAATCACGTCGTAAGGAGGCAATGTGCTGAAGTCGAACTGACCTTCCAGGGCGTTGTCGAACTCTCCGTTCCGCAGTTTCTCGTACGCAGCCGGCGTCTGGCGCGAGGCGTCGGTCCAGGAGGTGGCGGACATCGTTGCGGGCAGGTGCGTCCGAACTTGCTGATAGTGTCCCGAATCTTTGAGCGGCGCACCGGTGCGGCCCAGGATCACGTTCTGCACCCGTTCCACCGTGTCTCCCAACAGTACTCGGTCGCCCGCGAGTCCAACGGCGGCTTTTGTGCCATCGGGCTTGTCGATCAGGTACAGTTTCTTGCCCTGGAAGTCTTGGGCTTCCATCTTCCCCTGCGTCGCAGATGCAATGGCTGCCAGGAATCGTTCGGCCCCTTCGGCATCAGTCACAGCAAAGCTGACCACCCCTTCGAACGGGACGGAGTTTTCCACATCGCCGGGATTCGCACTGACGTTGAAGTACGCCTGAAACGCACCACTAAAGACATCAATGAAGTCCTTCTTGATGTGCAATCCCTGCAGGCCAGGCTGCTGTGAAACGTTGTCGATCAACTGATCCCATGCACCAGGCGCCTGGAAGGTATCGTAAATCGTCCCAATGGCCCGGTACGCAATCTGCAGATCCCAATGGACCGCCGTGTACTGACCTGCGGTTTCCGGCACCCAATCTGGTGGGCCAGTAATGGTATCAGGAAAGGTGAAGACCTTGATCAGCCCCGACGCAGGAGGTTCGGTGATCGTCACTTGTCGGGTGATCGAGTCGTATTTCTCAGTCGCCATTTCGGCGGCGCCCCCCATGGCTTTGAGCTTGTTTAACCCCAGTGCCGGCAGAAAGCCGGTCGCGCCTGCGGCGTATAGTTGCGTTTCGGGAAAGCTTGAGAGTCCTGCCATCACCAGTTCAATCGGACGGAAGAACCACTTCGCAACCGGTGCGGCATCCTGATCGGGAGCGGCGATGGACATCACTTCCTGGAACAGTTCGTTCTCCGCCAGACAGTCATCATCCTGACCATCCCAGCGATCGATCACTGTTTCCAGCAGCGCGACAGATGTTCCCAGCACGAACGTGTTGTCCTTCACGAAGTACGACACATTCATCGGCCGCTGTCCTTCCGGCAATGGCACCGTGTACACGACGATTTCGGTTCCGTCGTACGATTCCTCTTCGCGCGTGACTTCTTCGTTTTTGAGTTCCGCATCGATCTTCTCGACCAGTTGATCGAAGATGTCACGGTGATCCCCAATGTCGACCGCGACAATCACGCCCAGACTTTGCCCCAAGGGCCGAACGACGGCAACGCTCAACTCCCCCGAGAGCAATGAGCCAAGATCGGAAACTGGCATTCCCAATTCCGTCTCGGCCTTTTTGAGTCCCTCGTCCATCTTGCTGAGCAGTTCCGCCTTGAAGTCGTCAAACCCTTCGTCATGGAGCATTTGCCCCAACGCGGTGTCCTGAGAGCGGCGATACATCTCTTGGAAGTCTGGACAGGTGAAATAGCCGAAGGTGTTGTTCGGTACGCGACGTTCCAGTGGGATTCGATCCGCCGCAGAGGCGGTCAACGTCACACAGCACAACAGAGCGGCGAGCAGCGAAGTCCGCCGAGTTTCCAATAGCAACATGAGAGTCCTTTATAGTTCGAGTTGGAGTCGTTCGTGACCAGCCGAGTCCGCTGGTGCTACTCCAGTCCTGCGTTGATTGGTTGCAAGTCTTCCGGAAGAAAGCGGCCATTTTGACGAATCAGTTCGCCATCGAAATAGATCTCGCCGCCGCCATATTCCGGCGTTTGAATCAGCACCAGATCCCAGTGGACCTGGCTGCGATTCCCATTGTCTGCCGATTCATACGAGTTTCCCGGCGTAAAGTGCAGGGAACCTCCGATTTTTTCATCAAACAGTGTGTCCAGCATGGGGCGACGGATGCGGTTGTTGCAGCCAATCGCCCACTCCCCGATGTACCGGGCACCAGAGTCGGCATCGAGAATCGAATTGAGTTCCGCACGCTTACCGCGACAATCGGCGTCGACAATCTTCCCGTCGCGGAACTCGAAACGGATCTCCTCGAACACCGTTCCCTGATACAACGAACCAGCGTTGTATTGGATCACACCATTCACACTATTTTTCACTGGTGCGGTAAAAACTTCTCCATCGGGGATGTTGCGATCTCCCGCACAGGCGACCACCGGGATGCCTTCGACGGAAAACGACAAGTCGCTTCCCGGTCCCACGATCCGGATGTCCTTGGCCGCTTCCATCCGCGCTTTGAGCGGCTGCTGATTCCGCTCCATCGTCGCGTAGTCCGCTGTGCAGACATCGAAGTAGAAGTCCTCGAATGCCTCGGTGCTCATGCCCGCCGACTGCGCCATCGATGCCGTCGGATATCGCAGGACGACCCATTTCGTCTTCGGCACACGCACATCGAGATGCACCGGTTTCCAGACCTTCTGCTGCATCAACTTCATCTGCGGGCCAGGGACATCGGAGAACTCATTGCTGTTTTCGGCCCCACGAATGCCAATGTACGCATCCATCTGCTCCATCACATGTCGATCCAGCTCGCCCATCAGCGTCAGTCCCGCCTCGCCCGCATGCGAGTAGACCGACCGCAGCACGCGATTCGATCGCCACTGCACCATCGGCAAGGCCCCCATCGCCGCCGCCTGCTTGACCAGCGCGCACACCAGCGTCGGCTCGGGCAGATCGAACGCCTCGATCAACACTTTCTCCCCACGCTGCAACTTGCAGCTATGCCCCACCAGCACTTCCGCCAACGCCGCCAGCCGAGGATCCGCCATGAAAACATCCTTGTCGTAGAACCTTGTCCCGCTGTACAACCTGACCGACTGAAACTGCTCAGAAAGCCACGCAGCCGCTGCTTTCGAATTCGCTCAGGATAATGCCGCAGTGTCGTCAAACCTGGGATTAAGTTCAATGCCGTGTCTTCCCTTGCGATTGATCAGCCCCCGGCAGAAGATACGGACCAGTCGGACGCAGAGGACACTCACTTTCACGTGGTTGGATGACCACGTGGTTGGATGACACTGTTCGCAGCGGAAATCCGCTGTCCATCGCCAAGACCAGCCCTCTGCCACAAACATGACCTCTGTAAGGCGTTCCTGCGGACACGACCAAGGGGGGGAAACTGAACGCAAATGAAGCTCTTGGTCACTGGCGCATGTGGTTTCGTTGGATCCCAGATCATAGAGGGGATTCTGAACCGAACAGCATCTGGAGTAGAAGTTTGGGGCCTGGATAATCTCTGTCGTCGCGGCAGCGAAACGAATCTGGCCCGCCTGCAGCAGTTGGGCGTTCGATTTCGACACGGCGATGTGCGGGTTACGAGTGATCTGCAATCGTTCCCCGAGGTGGACTGGGTGATTGATTGCTCAGCCCAACCCAGCGTGCTCGCCGGAGTTGACGGCAACGCCAGCAGCCGGCAACTGGTCGAATGCAATCTCAACTCAACCATCGAACTGCTTGAGTTATGTCGTCGAAATCGGTCCGGCTTCATCCTGCTAAGCACGAGCCGCGTCTACTCAATCAATCAGCTCGCACAACTGCCACTCAAGACGACTGGATTGAGGTTTGAATTGGACGATGCCCAATCGTTCCCCCAAGGAGTCTCAGTACGGGGCTTGGCTCGTGATTTCTCAACGCAGCCGCCCGTTTCGCTGTATGGGGCAACAAAGTTGGCCTCCGAACAACTCGCAATTGAGTACGGCTTGGCGTACGACTTCCCAGTCGGAGTGAATCGCTGTGGCGTCCTCTCCGGGGCCGGGCAATTTGGTCGGCCTGATCAGGGAATTGTTTCGTATTGGATTCACAGTTGGCAGGCCAGATCCTCGTTGCGGTACATCGGCTTCTCGGGCAGTGGACGACAGGTTCGAGACTGCCTGCATGTGGCCGACCTTGCAGAGCTTGTCTGGAAACAACTTTCATCACTCAAGGCCGGGGCAACCGAGGTCCACCATGTGTCTGGCGGCATCGACCGTTCGTTTTCACTGGCGGAAATGTCTGCCTGGTGCCAAGATCGATTCGGAAAACACACGGTCCTGCCCGATCCAACAGCACGACCGTTTGACGTCCCCTGGCTTGTTCTGGATTCACATGCCACGCAACAGGCATGGGATTGGACACCGCACTGGTCAATTGACGAGATTTTCGAAGACATCGCCAAGTTCGCAGAACAGCATCCAGAATGGCTCAGCCGGACCGTGTGAGAATGAACCAGCCTCGACGTGAGCCATCGGTCCCTGATCCGGCCGCACCGCCGCTCTCACTGTTCTCGATTGTGATTCCCGCTCGAGATGAAGACGGCGCGATTACGGCGACGGTCACGCACATCCACGAAGGGCTTGCCGCAGCCGCGATTCCTCATGAAATCGTCATCGTAGATGACGGATCAACCGACAGGACGTGGGAGTTTCTGGAGTCGCTCGGCAAGCAGATTCCAGAGGTGCGGCCACTCCAGAATCTTGGCGAACATGGATTCGGCCGCGCAGTTATCTGCGGATTGAACGCGATGCACGGCGACGCGGTCGCGATTATGATGGCCGACGACTCCGATGACGTCCAAGATGCGATTGTCTACTGGCACCAACTCCAGGCCGGTTATGACTGCGTGTTCGGCAGTCGCTTTATCCGCGGCGGGAAGGCGATTGACTACCCGTGGTTCAAATGGTTCCTGAATCGAATGGCGAACCTCTTTATCAAGGTCCTGTTTCGCATTCGACTGAACGACACCACAAATGCGTTCAAGGCATACCGTCGCACCACAATTGACGGAGTCCGCCCAATTTTGGCCCCGCATTTCAATTTGACCGTGGAACTTCCCCTCAAGGCAATCATTCGAGGATACACTTGGACGGTTGTGCCGATCTCATGGAGAAACCGCAAGAGCGGTGTCGCCAAACTCAAGATTCGCGAAATGGGCAGTCGGTACCTGTTTATCGTCGCGTATGCGTGGATCGAACGATTCTTCACTGCAGGCGATTATCATAAACGCACACCACCAACTCGTCCTGCCAACTAACCACCCGAGCGACGCCGATTGAGTTGGTGCAAAGGGAGCCGTCAAGGCCCCCGAACCGCTCAGCACCAGGAGCTATCGACCTTCCTCGAACAACATTCGCGCGTAGTCGTCCTGGCACAAGAACGACCGGATTCGCTCAGACACCTCGACATCGTTGTTGACAAATCGAGAGTCACGAGGAACGCCTTCCAAGAGCACACCGGCAAACGTACTCAATGCCGGACGCTCTCCCCAGGGAAAAGCGAGTTCAGGATGTACGTAGTGCAATCGATCGCCAGAGACATCCGGTAATACAACCGGCCCTTCCGACAGCAGGGCAACCGGGTGGATGAGTCGCTGACGCACCTCGTCGAGTGCCAACCTCGTGCGTCGGTGCTCACGCAGCTTACTGGATCGAGCAATGTCGTATTTGAGATAAGGAACATCCCAGAAACAAAGCTGTTCAAACGCAAGTTGATTTGCGACGCACAAGCATCCGGCCAAGAAAATGACGCGCCGAAGTCCGGTCGCGTCGATTCGCGATGTGAGCGGAGACAGGCTGACAACCAAGAGCACGATCAGCCAGAAGTAACCCAAACCCAGATACTTGATGGGCCACATCTGGTCCTCCTCAAAACTCGGCCGTCCCAGGCAGATCATTGCTCCAAGTCCCAGCCACATCAGCACCAGACCAACGATCTTTCCTGACTCGGCTGCCGAACCAAGCTGCCAGCCACGCGCAATCAAGAGCGAAACGACCATCGCGGTGAACAGCAACACTGGCCACAGCAGATTAACGCGAGCAAGATGGTGTGGAAATGGGATCGCCAGTGTCGTGATCGTCGTCGCCAGAAAACTGACCAACTGGGCTGTCAGGCCGAGCAAGCTCCGCTCTGCACCGGCTTCGAGGGTGAGAAACCCCATATTCTCAGGAGATGCGTAGACCATGCGATCAAATGCCAAAGCTCCAAAGATCGCGACTCCCATCAACAGCGGTGGTCCCCAGTGCCGACGCAAACGGTGCGCTGTTGGCCCGAACTCTTGAGCGGCAACGAGTTCACTGACTGCAAACGTCACCAATGCAAGCGGTGACCAGAAACCACTTACGTTCATCCAGCAGGCAAACCCGATCGCTCCCGCTGCAAGCAACAACCAGCCAGCCCGCTCGGTGCGTCGCCATCGGATCCACCCGATCAGTGCCAGCGAGGTGGCGGTCGCAATCTGCATGTATTTCTGCAGAATATAGGCGCCCGTCGTGAACTGCGCCCACGGTGTCCAGGCAACGCACATCAGAAGTCCCAGGCCAGTCATCAGTCGACTAGCGCCACACTCGCGTGTCAGCCAACATCCACTCCACAGCAGCAAACTGAACGAAACCAGGACGGCCGCATTCCAGGCCAGAGGCCACGCCCCAAACATTGAATACAGCGAATGGACCTCACATCGCAGTAGGACGATCACATGATCGCAATGCGTACGCTGAACCGAAGTTGCCAGGGGCAAGTTCCGGTCTACTTCAATGAGTGAGAAGTCGTCACTTTCGAAGTAGCCGGACTGTAAAGTCCGCCCATCCCAAAGCAGCACACTACACGTCGCAATGATTAACCAAACCAGAATCTCATCGCGCCGAGGGGGTGAGATCGACTTTCCCAATTGCCCAATGAAACGATCGAACGCAGAGCCACGAAGCAGCCACACGCCTCCCAAAACGAAGAGTAATGCGGAATAGCATCGCATCAGAAAACCGATGCGTCCGGACAGGACCGCTAGAGAATCCCCGTTACCGATCTGGATCATCGACCGATAGTACTCAACTGGAATCAGCGACAACGCGAGGAGCAGCAAGGCCACCGCCAGCATCGCCCATGTCAGGGCAGGGAATGACAGCCCGGGAGTAACCGGCGACTCGGCACCGGATTTGTCAGATGTATGCATGAGGAGCTAGGCGCCTGTGCAGTAATTCAAATGTTGCAAGACATTTCGCGGTCTACACGCAACACCATACCGAGCAACGCACAAGTCGCCAATACGCAAAAACTACTCCTCAATCACATAGCCAGCGCATCCAGGATTCGATGCCGATTCGCCGCTCGGGGCCGAGCCAGTTCAGGGTGAAGTAACAGCAGATCATGAAGAGCAGGCCCAGCGGTAGTGAGATGTGGACAGGCAGCGCGCTGGCCCAGAAGGTGGTCGGTTCTTGACCTTGCAGTAGTGCGTACAACCACAACGGGTACAGATGCACCACATGATGCAGAATGTAAATGGTGAACGAGTAGCGGCTGAAGGTCTTGGCGATCCGAAGCAGGCCGGTCCACTGCCGACTGCGAGGATTGCGGTCAACGACATGATGCAGCACGCCGAACAGCAGCAGCGCCATTCCCAAGGTTCCGCAGACGTATTCAATTGTCGGGGGGAACATGTGCCAGCCGCCGAGATAGCGCTTGGCGATCGGGTCCGGCAGGTAATTCCTTCCGATCAAGAGTGCCATGCTCAGTAATACGAGGCTCGTTCCCAGAATGAACGGCAGCCGCAATGCCGCGACCGAATCAGCATCGTCGTCAGCGGTGCCTGGCGCTGGATCAGACTCTGACGCGTCACCAAACATCAGCACCGCAACGACGTACCCCATCAGCGAAAACGCCAGCCACGGAAAAATGGGGAAGTACCCGACCGATAGGAATCCGATCGTAATGTCGGACAACGTCATGTCGTGCTCGTAATACTTATTGACCCAGTAGGCATTGTACTCGGCCATGTCGCGCAGGATCGGGCTGATGAGCACCAGCATCACCGCCATCACAACTGGCACCGGCAGGGGTAACGACCGGATGAGATTGAGCACCAGCAGCGCGGTGCCGATCATCGTCAGCACGTCCCAGTTGAACGTGTCCTCAGGAAGCCAGACCAGCACATTGAACGCGATCCCGACGCCGAACACGAACAGGCCACGACGGATCGAGATTTTCGAGATAAGTTCCTCATCCACTCCCTTGCGCTGCTGACCATTCACCCACAGGCGATAGCTCACACCCGAGAGGAACGCAAACAAGGGCGCACCGAAGCCGGCGAACGGAACTCCATAACCCGAGAGATTCTCGCCGAAGTGGACGAACACCATCACGAATATGGCGATGGTGCGCAGTATGTCGATCGACGGATAGCGCACGTCACGGCGTCCCTACGGCAGTCGGCACCGATCCCGCCGACGGAGACGATTCCGTTGTTGTGCTGGTCAAAATCTCGAACGAAGAAATCAGGATCTGCGCCAGCAGCAGCACGATGATGATCCACTCCAAAACGTTGCTGGACCGGGTATTCATGAAGTCGCTCGCCCGTTCGCCACAGGCGCCGTAGACCTCTTCAAAGACTTCAATCTGTTCGTCGAGAAACTCGTAGCGATCTTCCATTCGCGTCCGTTCGCGAACTCGCTCGCCCACCTGACTGGCGAGCGTGGGCGGATAGACATGCGGACAATGCACCTGTGGCGAAATTCGGGCCAGTCTGGCGCGCAAGTGCATCACCACCTGATAGCGTTGCTGGAGTTGCTTGCGTCGCTTGATGGACTGCTCTCCAAATGCGAACGCAAGCGGTGTGTCGGTTTCCAGTTCCGGCCAGCGCGGAACGAGTTCCGCTTCAATGGCCCGCAGTTCCCCTTCGAAGCAGGCGGCTTCCAGCACTGCATGACGAATGGTCTCCAGGCGATCCGATTGCGCTACAATGGCAACCCGGCCAGCGGCCCAAACGAGATGCACCCCCTGCAGAGCGATGTACAGACTTGGCGCGGCGATACTGGCGACCTCATCGACCCAGGCCCGGGCGCTGGCTAACCATTGCGGCAACTCTTGTTCCGTTGGGCCTGATTCGGCAAATGGCAACAGCAGTAGCTGCAGCTCGCCTGTGCCCGCCACTTGTTCGTGCGTTACTGGCATCAACACGCCCAGCTTACCCGCCGTGCGCGACAGGTCGATCGCGACCTGCTGATCGGCAGAGGGCGCCGTCACGAACCGTACCTGTTCATACCGGGTCTGCTCCGGCAGCGCGGACGGGGCCGGTGGGCCATCAGACGCGGACATGGAACCGTTGAGCTTCTTTTCCTGAAGAATCATCAGAGTTTCACGCGTTGTACTCGGAAGTGAGCGCTGCAATCCAGCCCGCCACGTATTCCGAGGAATCAACCACCCCATTCAAGGTGGAATCAAACATGTAATCACCGACGAACATCAGGTGAGGATGCTCGATCGGTTCCGGTTGATGCCGTCGATCCAGACTGCGGGGCGCGACGCCACCGGGCATCGCATTCACAGAGCGAATCCAGCGATGCACCTGCCCTTCCAGCAGTTGCTCACGACCATCAGCCAGGAAGTCGGGCAACGACTGCAGGGCCGCCTCCATCAGTTCGGCATCGGACTGCTGGCTCATCTGCTCCGCCGCATCGCCGGCCAGCAGCCAGCCCAGCACACCCTGCTTCAATCCCGGCGTACGTGAGGACTCGTCGTACAGGCAGCAGCCACCAAAGTGGTCGAGCATCCAGTACGAATCGGTCAGCCGCGACTCCCAGAACCGGCTTTCAAACAGCAGCGAGATCCGCAGGTAGTGGGCAGGGTAGTCGTAGTAGTCAATGTGATCCTCTACCGCCGGCGAAAGTCGGTCCCCGGCATACTTGACCGACCTCAAATGATTGTGGGGCAGGGCAATCACGACGAAGTCGAACGCATGTTCCGTGTGCTCGCCCCCATGCGTTGCTTGCACGCGCAGCCGTCCGTCTGCGCCTCGTTGTACTCGTTCTACTGTGTGTTCCAGCAGTTTGGTCCCCACGATTCGAGCCGCCAGTTCCTGCGGCAATCGTTCGTTGCCACCTTCAATCCCATACAGCTGCATGTACGCGGGATCGTTCATCAGGTAGTTGTGCAGTCCGTAGGTGTGATTCGTATGGTGCGGCTCGGTGGCGAGATCGCTGTGAATCAGTGTGGTCACGAAGTCGCGTGTTCGTTGTTCCGAGAACTCGTCCAGCAACGTAGTGAAGGTCGAGGCATCGGCAGCGTGCGCGGACCCTTCGGGATGGTCGGAATGATAGAACTCCTGCGGCGTCATGCGATTCCGTGCCGCGAGATCGAACCGCAACAAATCACGCCATTCTGCAGTTCCCAATCGGTCTCGCATGTCGTCCTGATGCGCGATCACTTGCTGGTCGACAATCACGGCCGAGCCCCCCATGCGGGCAATCGGCAATCCAAGTTCGGCGATCAGTTCCTTGAGCGGATCTTCCTCGAAGTGCGAGTAGTCGTAGAACTCTGCGGCGCCAGCTTCATACCGCACTGGTGCCGCGTGGAACTGTGGCGTGAGAATCTTGCCGCCCAGTCGCGAACTCGCTTCGAACATGGTCAGCTCGTAGGGATGATTGGCTCGCTTCTGTAGCGCATAAGCTGTGAACAACCCACCTGGGCCGCCTCCCACAATGCCAATTTTCCACGTGCGCATGAGTAACCTAAAAAGTCAGCGCATGCAGCGCGGTCAGCCAACATCCACCCAATGCAGCGTCAGCCAGCACTACAAACATGATGTGCGGTCGATTCTCATAAAACGGAGATCGCCCCCTGTGGTCTCGCAAAAACTCGCAAGTTTTCCGCGATTCCAGAGAAATCACCACGGCGGCAACGACAGCGATAGGATCGCATCAAAAGCGTCCGATCTTGGATGTCGCAGTGAGTCTGAGCACTGAGAATTACTCAACCGCCAAACGCACTGTATCTGCGAACCCCATAGTGGAATGCGATCCGGTTCGCAACGAACAGGCCGACAATCCACAAGGCCTCTACCAGCAGCACATGGCCAATCTGATCCGCAGGATACTTCCCGAGCAGGATCGCTGGTGGCACATAGGCCAGGTACTTGAACGGCAGGTAATCGATCACCCTCAGAATCTCGACCGGCAGAAAGTCGAGCGGGATCATGTGCCCGGACAGCAGATAGTTGAACATCATGTAGATGAACATCAGCGAACTGACTTCGAGAAACCAGAACGAAATCAGTCCGAGCAGCGACTCCATCAGAAAGCCCACGAGGAACGCCATCAGCAGTGAGGCGACGAATGCCGCCAGGGTAATCGCATCGGGCCAGCCGGGGAGATAGGCCCGGCACAACCAGAACACCAGCGCGAACGGCCCTGCCGCAATCACGTAGTACACCAGCTTGTGTGCGACCCGATGCCAGAACAAATACCCCAGCATGTCGATCGGCTGCGTGAGGTACTTCTTAACCGAACCATCGCGAACATCGCGCGCGATACCACTGGAGAGTCCTGGCATGCTCGAAAAGGCCCGGGCCAGCATCGCCAGCAGATAGTACGCCACCATGCCGCCGTAAGTGTACCCGGCAATCCGCTGATGCTCGTTGGCTCCACCGACAGCGAAAATCGCTCCCCACAGATAGATCGTGGTCACGATCGGCAGGAACCGAAACAGCGTCCCCAGCGCGAAATCTGCCCGATAGACCAGACGCTCTTCCACGCAGGTCTTCAGAATCACCCAGTTGGTACGCAGTTGCCAGAACATGGGAGGCGAAGGGAGTAGGTCGTGGGGAGCAGGGAGTAGGCAAAGCCGCCACGCCCCACTCCCAATTCCCCACTCCCCAAAATCACTTGTCCCCCTTCCAAACGACGACGGTCTTGCTCGCCTTGTCGTGCAGCGCCTGTTTGCGAGGATCGATCAGAATCATCAGGTTCGGTAATCCCAGCAGACACAGACAGATCGTGCGCATCACCCAGCGGATGGTCGCAGTCTGCATGGTGATGGGCTGTTCGCTGTCCTCGGGAATGACGATCAGGCCGAAACCTTCTTTGCCCATCGTGGCCCGCATCGGGGACGACTCCTGGATCACCCAATACATCCACCAGATGTAAAGGCCGTACAACCCACCGACCACTAACAGCATGTTCGGGCTAAACAGCCATGTCGTCAGCAGCAGTCCCAGCCCAGCCCAGGCGCCCGAGAGGGCCTTGCCATTCGCTGTCACAACAAAAGGGGTCAGCCCCATGAATAGGAAATCGACGAACGTTGAGAGTCCACGCACCCAAAAGGTTGCTGGCGTATTCGGTTTCACCCGTTGCACCAGTGCCAGTGTCGGGGTGTGGTAGTAGCCGAACACCCCAATCGCCTTCATCGTAAACAACAGCGGGAAACCGGCGAGGACGGTAATCGGCAGGTAGATCATAAATGCGAACATGATGTTCATCGGCCCCTTGATCAGGGCGTACCACGCGGAAGACGGCGCATTTCCCAGT
Organism: Planctomycetaceae bacterium; assembly: GCA_020426425.1. GTDB lineage: Bacteria > Planctomycetota > Planctomycetia > Planctomycetales > Planctomycetaceae > JACKHO01. Next base: position 13,471 of record JAGQQB010000002.1, read on the forward strand.
TCTGCCACGCTCATGATGGCCAAGGTAAGCTTGCCTGTGACTCCCAATTGATTGAACGGTGCATCAGCGGGAACCTCTGGAATCTCCTCGGCTGGCACCCACTTCAGGTCTGCGTCTTTCGACCACGTCGTAAACCGCTGCTCGCCACAAATCACCGGTGAAAAGAAGACGTTGGTTCCAGTCTTCATGTCAGACCCATCGGACAGGAAGTAGGCCGTTGGCCCGGCAATCAATGCGATTGGCAGCATGACAGTCCCGGCCACAATCACCCAGTAGGCGGACCCTGCCAGATTCTTAGGACAGAGCTTCAGCAGTTCCCAGAGAATCCAGGACTTGTAAGTGTACTTCGACGTGAAGTGACACATCGCGATCGGGAACAGCCAGATGCAGATTCCCCAACTGCCAATCGACGCAACAATGTTGGCGATATCCGGCGAGAGAATCACCAGGAAAATCATCAGAAAGAAGTACGGAATCAGCAGTGGCAGCAGCACCACCCCCGGCCAGAAGCTCGCCCGCAATCCAATCGACATACAGTCAAACAGATCGAAGAAGATGCGGTCCGACTGAATCTCTTCCCTCACGATGGACGCAAAGACGATCTTCTTCGCCAGAATCCAGTACCAGCCGGAGACCCCCAAGATCGAGACGGATGCGAGCACCGCCCAGAACGCTTTCGTTGGCAGCCCCTTGCAGAACGAGACCATGTACGTCGACATGGCTGAGATCACCAGAAAGATCCCGATGTACAGCCCCGTCCGCACCGCCAGCATGGGGTACTGCTTCACAAACGCGAAGGATTCCTTCCAGACAGTCCCCCAGTATTCCTCAATCGGCGGCCCCTTGCGGGCGCGGCGTTTCTTTTCGCGGGCATCCATCTCCCCGGTTTCAATGTTCATGCCGCAGTTGGCACACACCGGGATCAGATCGTCCTCGTCGTCGTACTCCATTTCGGCGGCACAATAAGGGCAAATCTGCTCCTCATCGTGCTCCATGTCGTAGTCGTCGATTTTCATCCCGCCGAAAATGTCGTCGGGATCGTGCTTTGGTTTCGGTTTTGCTTTCGGCTTGGCTGGTTGCTTCGCCGCCGGGGCATCGCCCGCCGGGATCTTGATACGTCCTTGGCACTTCGGACAGGCAATCGTCTTCCCGCGCGCCTTGTCGGGCGCATTGAGGACAGCTGAACAGGAAGAACAACGAACCTTCACCGGCATGAAAAACGCTCCCGGAGAACCAGAACACTGTGACAGACGGACGGGACGCAAACTGTAACAGGGACCGGGGACCGCTGCCCAGTGTGGACGTGGTGACGCTGGTTGGCAGGCTTGAGGGAGATTGCAGTCGTGGAGGCACCGAAAGAGGGCGCTACGCCGCGCGGCGGCGGGGGTTTTGCATCAGGCGGAGTTCTTCGTCTTCGATGACGTGTTTCCAGTTCGTGCCTCCCCGGACCGACTTTACGCGGCGCGAGATGCTCTTGCGCATTGCCCGGTGGTAGCTGATGGACGTTGCGAACAACGAAAGCAAATCGATGAACTGGCGATTTTCTGCCAGGAGCGGCTCGGTCAACTCCAGGTACGCATTGTAGCCCAGGCCGATCAGATTGCCGTCGATCTTGCCGACTGGTTGGCCATCGGCCTCGATGATGTAGTCGGCGCCGATCGACACCCACTTGCGTTTGAGATGGATGTGCCACACACGGTCATTCCGCGTGTCGTGGAAACAACAGGCGAAGACCGACGGAATACGAAAGGTGCGATGCGTCTGCTGCACGATCGTCACGTAGTCGTAATCGGGCAGGATCACCGCCAATGACAGCAGGGTGCGTTTCGATCCCAGCGAGTTGGAGATCTCCCACGCGGTCAATTCCTCAATCGTGCCAACCCAGCGCAGCCGCTCGCCGGTGGAGCGAAACAGCTTGAGCACCATGCGTCGCTTTTCCACGTCGCCGGGCTGCATCTGCATGATGGCGTCGTCCTGCAGCTTGTGCGTGAGCAGTTCGCGTTGCGTCGCGTTCATGCGACCAGAGCTACGGATCGACTTGCGAAGTTGCTCCTTGCGCTCCCGCTGCAGGGAGTTCACTGTCTTCTGCAGTTCCTCTTCGTCGGGGGCCCAAATGTCGCTGCGCACACCGACCAGGTGCGTTGTGTTCCATTTGCCGGTCTTCAGATCGTGATCAGCCACTGTGCCGCAGACGTCCATCCCGGTCCCAAATTGCCGGTCATCGGCCGATTTCAACCGCTGCAACAGATCGACATTCGTGGGATGCATGTTCGGGAACATCCACATGTCGACGTAACGCAATTGCTCCGGTCTGTATTTCCAGCCAAACATCTGACTCCCTCCCTGTGCTCCCCTGACCGAGGACGCTCACTGCATTAACCAACAGAACGTGACACGACCTGCCACCATTCAGAGCGTTGGATTGCGGAGCGATCCACGACGATGCCTTACAGTCCATTCCTTCATCGTCTTCGTCGATCACCTGGACTCTGGACCAGCCAACCCGGAGCAACCCTTACGGCTTCTCCAGCTTGCCGACCTTCTGCGTCACCGACATCAAAGCCGCCCCGGCCAGCATGGCCGTGGCAGGCAGCGCCGGTGCCCTTAGCCGCATGTTGCTCCAGTAGAGGGCATGCACGCACGTAAAGGCGACAACAAGCAGCACGATTGGCATCCAGTGTGACCAGTGAGGGGACCACATCACCCGGGACAGGCCGAGCAGTGAAGCGAGCCAGTAGCTCGCATAGAGCAGACCGACCAGCAGCAGAACCAGCCTTGGAAATGGGGCGGCGGCTTCGCCGCTGGGGACGATGTTCCAGAACATCCTAATCCGATGCCAGGACGCCTGTGCGAACTCGCCGGGATGTTCGGCGATGAACTTCTTCGCCCGCGCCCCATGCCAACGATCGCGTGCCAACTCTCCCGCGACGCCCGCCTGCCGCATCTCCTGCTCTAGCTCCTCAGTCCACTCTGCCAGCGATGCTCCTTGCCATGTGGTCCCCCACGGCTGTTGCACGACCTCGCTGTAGAAACGAGGGTTGTTCGCCAACAGCAGGGTGTATCCCCCGTGGGTGGTCATGAGTACTGGCCGGCCAAATACAATTGCATTCCGGACCACCCAGGGGACGACGACCAGTGCGAGCCCCAACAAAGCCCAAAGGCAACGACGTGCGAAGTTCTGCCATTGATTGGTCGACGACATCTGCTGCCAAAATACCCACAGCCCCAACAGCCCCCCATACGCCCAATACGTCGGCCGGGCGAGCACGCACAGACCAAAGACCGCACCGGTCCACGCTGGCGAAGACGCAGGCCGATCTGCCTGCGTCGTCACCCTGGCCAGCAGCCAGGCCGAAAGGGTGGTGCAGAGCGATTCCGTCATGGGAAAGGTGGAATACCATACGAGTAACGGATCGCAGGCCAGAAGCAGTGCGGCGACGAGTCGACTTCGAGTGGACAGTCCCAGCGCGCGTGCCGACCGATCCAGCCACAGAATCGACAACCCGCCGAGCGCTGCATGTAGCAGCTGTCGCCCCATCACCTGCAGCGGCAGCGTGAGGGCGAGCAAAAGTGGATAAAGTGGTGGCCGAAATGCCGTTGGCTGATTGGTTCCCGGCGTACAAAAGCCCGCGCCATCGAACAGCGATCGAGCGAGCCCCAAATACGCGTCCAGATCGCGGGACATATTGTCTGGCCAGTTCAGCGAGGCCAGCAGCCGGACGATGACTGCCAGACCGATCATCCAGCAGATTCCGCGACTCTGCCCGGCTGGCGTGGCCTTGGCAGTGGTAACGGTCGCCTCGCACGACATGCAGTTCTCGTTCAGCCAGCCCGCTGAGTTGGAAGGTCACTCTCTGGCGACGCCGTAGCCGTCTGCATCAGGTTCGGTTTCGCCACCAAGGGGAGTTTAATCGTGAACCGGGTGCCATGGCCAATCGCCGTCTCCACGCGAATCCGTCCCTGATGCGATTCAATCACATCTTTGCACAGGGCCAGCCCCAAACCGGTCCCTCCTTGCCCATGCCCGTCGGCGGTCTTCGTGGTGTAGAATTTTTCGAAGATATGCGGCAGCGTTTCCGGCGGAATACCACTGCCACTGTCCTGCACAGTGATTTCGCCCACCTGATGTTCCGCGTCTTCGACGATCTTCAGCGTCAGCACACCCCCTGGCTCCATTGCCTGCCGGGCATTGATGATCAGATTTAAGAGCACCTGCTGCACCTGACTCGGATTCACCTCGGCGAACGGCTCTCCCTGCTGTTCGATCCGGGTTTCAATCCGATGCACTTGCAGGTCTTTCTCGACCAGCACGAGCACATCGCTGAGCAGTTGTTGCAGGCTCATTGGTTCGCGGCGATCCCCCTTGGATCGGGCGTACGAGAGCATGCCGGTGGTGATCTTCGCCGCGCGCTGACCGGCCGAGAGAATCTTATCGAACGCCTTGGCTCGCATTTCCTCGGTCTTATGCCGCATGCCGAGTTTGGCGTAGTTGATGATCGTTGTCAGAATGTTGTTGAACTCATGCGTGATCGACGATGCCAGTTCTCCCACCGACCCGAGTTTCTGGGCCGCGATGAGCTGCTGCTCCAGCGACTTGAGCTGCTGCCGCAGTTCCTCGTTCTCCGCCTTGAGTTGATCCATTTCAGAAGCAGACATAATGATCGCAGGGGGCTGTTGGGACGCGATTGTCGCGAAGAGTCCATCCTTCATCCCATCGACCGTCGCATGCAAATAGAACCACTCCGTCACTGCGCGACGGCAAACTTCACACCAACTCGCCCGTTCAATCGGGTCGGTCAAGCTGGGGAAGGGCACGCAGCTGACGGCAATCAGTCTTCAGCCGTCACCGTTCGGCTCGCTCCTCAACGCCTCTCGACCCTGGTCCCTTACCCCCCCGACCCCGGCATCACCAGCCGCAGCAGCCGTGTGACGTAATCCATCACCCCCTGTGCATCGACCGCGGTCAGCACATCGAGATTCGCCTGCCAGCGATGGATGCCGCGACGGTCGACGATGGTCGCGCCGCGCGTGAGTTCCCCGGCCAGTTCCACGTCGAGCAACATCGATTCCCGCTCAAACAGCCGCGCTTGCGTCACGGCTGCCAGCGCCACAACCTCAGGCAGCACTAGTCCTTCCAGCCCGAAACACTGCCGACTCTCCCGCAAGCCGTACGGCAATAGCGCCGTCAGCAGTTGGCCGACTCTGGTGTACTGATCGATCCCGAGCCGATCATACTGATCGAACGACAGGACCATTTGCCGCGAGACATCGAGCGGGACAATGGTCTTCGTTGCCGGAAAAGTCAGCACGGTTTGCGCCGCTTCCGGATTGGCATAAACGTTGAACTCCGCCGCAGCCGTAATGTCCCCCCCAGCCGAAACGCTCCCTCCCAGGCAGATCAATCCTTTGAGTTGCGGCAGAAACTCGGGATAGCGTTCCATCGCCAGCAGCACGTTCGTGAGCGGTCCCAGCGTGAGCAGCGTGATTTCGCCGGGGTACTGCTTGGCCAATTCGGTCAGGAGTTTGGCGGCCTCATGCGGCTGATGCAGCGGTGCTTCGAGAGGTTGCAAATCGCCCAAACCTGCGGGCCCCGGCGGCAACAACAGTCCGGTCTGCTGTGAGCGAGGCAACAGTGAATCGATCCCCTCGTTCCAGCCCAGCCGGGGCCACAACGCAGGATCGATCACCGAGAGAATCGTCTGCAAATTCCGCGACGCCTGTTCGCCCGACACAATTCCTGGCACCGCCGTCAATCCGACCACTTCCAGTCCCGGATCGATCAGCGCCAGCGCGATGGCCAAGGCATCGCCAATTCCTGGGTCCGCATCAATGACGATTTTCTGCGGCGTCATGTCACCTCCGTCGTCCGATCCTGCAACAGCTTCGATTCCAGTTCCTGATAGACCGCGAGCCGATCGCCAGGCGACTCACATTTCAGCACGTTTCCAGTCCGCCAAGCCAGATTTCCCAGATGCGCCCACGCCATACTGCGTTGACCAATCTCGATCGACGCCGCCGGCACGCGTTGCCCGCGCACTGCCGCGACAAAGTCCGCCACATGGGCATGACGAATATCGGCTGCGTCCCCCTGTAATGAGTGTTTGCCGTCGTAAATCTTCCAGCCGCCGCGATCGACAATGAGTGTCCCCTCGGTGCCATAGAACGCACAACCTGTGGGACGGCCTTCCACGCCCCGCGAACTCCACTGACGATGCTCCCAGAGCACCGTCAGGTCATCGCATTCAAACTGCACCGTCAGCGTTTCGGGCGTTTCACGGTCATCCCGAAAATGCGTCACGTGTCCAGTCGCCATCACCCGACGTGGGAGATCGAGTTCCAATCCCCAGCGGCAGACATCCAGCAGTTGCACCCCCCACAGCCCGAGTTCCCCCGCTCCGTAATCCCAGAACCAGGGCCAGTGCTGATGGAATCGATTCGCCTGAAACGCCCGCTGCGGTGCCGGGCCGAGCCAGTTTCGATAGTCGATCCCCTGGGGCGCAGCACTCACCGCTGAGCGTCCAATGGATCGCCGGCGATGCACAGACCAGGCCCGAGCAAGTTGCACAGTTCCAATCTTGCCTGATTGGACCGCCGCCATCGCCGCTTGAAAGTGAGCCCCACTCCGTTGCGGAAGTCCCGTCTGCATAATGCATCCTGTCGTGCGGGCAATCTGCTCCAACTCAATTCCCTGTCGAAGTGACAACCCGACCGGCTGTTCGAGATACACATCCTTCCCCGCCTGACAGGCAGTGAGTGCCAATGGGGCCGACCAATGCCCCGGCGTTGCAATCACGACGGCGTCGACATCGTCCCGGTCCAGCAGCGATTCCGCATCGGGAATGATCGGCGGCCCATTCCCGGTCAAATCCGACAACGTATGCTGCACCAAGGCCGCATGCCGAATGTCCAGATCGCACAACGCGGTCACCCGCACGTCACGCCGCGACGCAAACAACCCGGCCAGTTCCTGGCCCTGTTGCCCCAAGCCAATCAGCCCCACCCGCAACGGTTCTGCTGCTGACGACGCCGCAGCAAGTTCCAGCCCCATCGACCCCGCAGCCAAACCAGCCGCTTGACAGGCGCTCTGGCCGAGAAATCCTCGTCGAGTGTAGTCCGATGCGGAACTCATATTGTGGCAAACACTCCGAACCGCTGGTGTGATACGACTCCCGAATTCCATGTTAACCATGGACTTGGGCATTGACCAGTTGGGATCAGCGTTCGGCCGTCGGCTGTCAGCAGTCGGCTGATGGCAGACCGCCCTCCCTGCTGGACTCTGGACCGGGAACTTTCAACAATGCATCCCTCGTTTCGCCCCGATTTGTCGATGGACACAACATGCCACCCACTCTCGCCCAGGTTGCATCGCCATCGAATTCCACCAGTACGCTGGAGTTCGACTGGCCATACACAATTGGCGACTGGTTCCTGCTGGGGCTGATTGCGGTTTCGATCTGCTTCACGATCTGGATGTACTATCGAGACACCAGAGCACTGCCGCGTTTGGCGACGGTGTGGCTCACGGTGTTGCGGCTTGCCGTCCTTGTGACGTTGCTCATCATCGCACTGAATCCGCATCTACGGTCGCAGTCCGAGGCATATCGCCCCTCGCACGTGGCATTGTTGATTGATACCTCGACCTCGATGCAGCAACCAGAACTTGATCCCCGCGACTCGGCTGGTCAACCAGCGCGCAGTCGCGCCGATGCGGTTCGTGCGCTGCTGGAGACCTCTCCGCTGTTGGAGGAACTGCGGTCGCAGCATGTTGTCGACATCTACACTTTCAACTCAGACCTGAGTGGCGTTCAGGCAAGGTTTCCGACACGGTTCCAGGCAGCCAGCGACGCATCTTCGACAGCCGCGAATCCTGGAGATCCGCCTGCCGAGCCGTCGGTCGACTGGCAAGCGCTGCTGCAACCTGAGGGCCAGGCAACGAATCTGGGAGACGCACTCGACAAGCTGCTCGCGGAGATCAAAAGCTCGACGCTCTCAGGAGTGGTCGTCTTCTCCGATGGATCGGTGAACGCTGGTCGCGAAGTTCGAGCCGCGCGGGAACGTGCGGAAGAGAACAGCGCGCGACTGGTCACCGTTGGCGTTGGCAGTACAACCCCGCCAGTCAACCTGTCGATCTCTAAAGCGATCATCCCCACCGACGTCCAAAAGGGGGACCTGTTCGAACTCGCCGCAATTCTGCAGGCCGAAGGATTGGAGGGCGAAACCGCCACCATCGAACTGCTGCAACAACACCCTGATGAACAGGAAGCCACCGTCGTTGATCGCCGCGAAGTTCCGGTCCCGCAAGATGGCGTTCCTTTCGAAGTCCAGTTCGATCGCAATCCGCCCGAGCCGGGTGAGTATCAGTTCACGTTGCGGGCGAGTGTCCCCAACGCGACTGAGACTCGGCTTGAAGACAATTCACTCACGCGACAGGTGAACATCTTTGATCGTCCGCTCAAAATCCTCGTGATCGCGGGCGGTCCGATGCGCGACTATCGGTTTGCCCGCAGCGTGCTGCATCGGCATCCTTCCATGGAAATCGATGTCTGGCTGCAATCGGGCGAAGTCGGCATCAGCCAGGATGCGAACCGGCTGCTGTACGAGTTCCCCACCGCCCGCGATGAGTTCTTCCAATACGACTTGCTGATGGCCTTCGACCCCGACTGGTCACAGCTCGATTTGCCGCAGCAGCAACTCATCAATGAATGGGTCTCCGATGCCGGCGGGGGCTTGATTCTGGTCGCGGGCGATGTCTTCACCCCGCGACTGGCTGCTGCGGGCGAAGAGTTAGAAACCATCTCCAAGCTGTATCCTGTCCTGCTCGACGAAATCGGGCTGAAACTCGGTACTCGCGACGAAGCGACAACTGCCTATCCCGTTGGTCTTACGCAAGAAGGGGAAGCTGCCGAGTTTCTCAAGCTGTCCGAAGGGGACGAGCCAGATGCCTGGGAAGAGTTTCGCGGCGTGTATCGTTGCTATCCCACGCGGGGCGTGAAGGCCGGGACGACCGTTTATGCCGAGTTCACCGATCCTCTCTCACGCGGTCCCGGTGGACAACCAGTGCTCATTGGCGCCCAGCGTTACGGACAAGGCCAGGTGCTCTACCTGGGCAGTCCGGAAATGTGGCGACTGCGGAATGAGAAGATTGAATTCCTCGATCGCTTCTGGACCAAGCTCGTCCGCAAAGCGGCGGAAGGTCGCTCCAAGCGGGGACTGCAGCGGGGCTTGTTCATTCTCGAAGGACGCGAGTACGATGTTGGTCAGACGGTGCCCATTCGTGTCCGTGTGGTCAACGCGCAGTTCCAACCGCTCGACTCCAACGAAATCACCATCGAAGCGTACGATCCTAGCGGACGGCCCCAGGTGCCTCCTCTGAAATTGACGCGCGACCAGCATCGGCCCGCTGAGTTCACGGGCGATCTCCGCGTCGCGCTCCCCGGTCGATATCGGCTCGAACTGAAGATTCCCGACTCGTCAGAAACCCTGTCCGAAGAACTCAGCGTACAGCTCTCGCGACTGGAAGCGTCGTCGCTCACCCAGAACGCGAAGCTCCTGCAGACCCTCGTGGGCAACACGGGTGGTCGCTATCTCACTCTGGCCACTGCCGCTGCCGAGATTCCTGCGCTGCTCCCAAATCAGGGGGAGACGACGATCATCGATGAACAGATCGAAGAACAATGGGACCGCTGGTGGCTCCTGCTGACCCTCGCCACGCTGCTCTCCCTGGAATGGCTGACGCGCAAGCTGCTCAAGCTGGCATAGCGTCGCCACTCACTATTCGCCCCCCAAGCCCGCCGACCGCATCGGCGGGTCCACGCGCCAGAACGCCCACTTCGCATGCCCGCCAACAACAGTGAACGTGAAATTGTCCTCAGCCGTGAAGTCCCGTTCGCACCGGATCTCGTCTGGCGCGCGATTGTCGAGACCGAGCACATGCAGCGTTGGTGGGGGCCAGATGGGTTCACCATCGAGGATGTGGTCCTCGACCTCCGTGTCGGCGGCACCTGGACCTTTGTGATGGTCGGACCCGATGGGACCCGCTTTCCCAATCACTCGGTCTTCACGGAGATCACCCCAACCAAAAGACTCGCCTTCGACCACGGTGATGGACAGCGAGAGTGGTTTAAGTCCACCATCGAACTTATTGCCACAGGCGAGGGAACTCGGATCAAGATCGGGCATCTATTCCCCGACAAGGCAGCCCGCGACGATGTCGTCAACAACTACGGGGCCATCGAAGGGGGCCAGCAGCATCTGGCCAAACTGGAAGCCTACGTGGCTGCAAGTCTGATATGACCACTTCGCAGGTCCGCCATGGCGTTGGCGTGTCTGCAAAGCCCGTTCCCCCAATTGCCAACTCGCGGAATCGATTCTTGCCCAAACACCCAACGCGGGGTACACTTGCGGACGTAGTGTCTACACTAGGCGCATCACTCGCGCCGCGTTTTCGCCGACGGTCGGGAGAGCCTGATGTCTGGATTTCCGAATGCCTCGAAGCTGCTCAACTGGGTACGCCAACGGTTGATGCTCCAGACGTGGCTGCAGCGGTCGTTTGTGCTGCTCCTG